>SKSL01000019.1 GCA_007123015.1 Natronohydrobacter sp.
ACTCCACGATCCCGCTGCGTTCAAGTATCTCGCGAAGAACCACTGCCCCGGGATCACCGGTCAGCCGATCAGACCGATGTTCGACGCGAAGAGACCGGTTGAAACACGTCGTGACTGGTTCCAGGATTTCACCCATGGTGTGCTCCGGGTGCTGCTGTCGGGTTTGTTCTAGCAGATTGATTCTACACGGCTTTCAGGAGCACGCCCTGACCGAGCCACGCTGACTAGCCCAGCACCACCCCATCCAGAGCCCCGGTGCCGCGCAGCAATTCCTCTGGCCCCATCGCCCGCTTGCCCTCGCGCTGCACCAGCCGCAATTCCACTGCCCCCGCCCCACAGGCAACAATCAGCCCGGACAGCACTTGCCCCGGCGCGCCCTGCCCTTCCACGGCGCGCGCATCCAGCAGTTTCAGCCGCCCGAACGGTGCCATGCACCAGGCCCCCGGAAAGGGCGCGAGGCTCCGGATATGGCGCGCGACCGCCTCTGCGCACTGGGTCCAGTCCACCTGCGCCTCGGATTTGTCGATCTTGGCGGCATAGGTCACACCGTCCACAGGTTGCGGCACGGGCACCAGGCTGTCGATCTGCGCCAAAGCCTGCGTGATCAGCCGCGCGCCCATCTCGGACAGGCGGTCATGCAGGGTGGCGGATGTGTCGGTCTCAAGAATCGGGGTGGCCGCGCGCAGCAGGACGGGGCCAGTGTCCAGCCCGGCCTCCATCTGCATGATGCAGACCCCGGTTTCCGCGTCGCCTGCCATGATCGCGCGCTGGATCGGCGCGGCCCCGCGCCAACGTGGCAGAAGCGAGGCATGGATGTTCAGACAGCCCAAGCGCGGCGCGTCCAGTACCGCTTCCGGCAGGATCAGGCCATAGGCGACGACGACCGCGATATCGGCATCGAGGGCCACGAAATCGGCCTGCGCTTCGGGCGATTTCAAGCTGGTGGGGTGACGGACGCGCAGGCCCAGCGCCTCGGCCCGCTGGTGCACCGGTGTCGGGCGCGGATGCTTGCCACGGCCTGCGGGGCGTGGCGGCTGGGTATAGACGCAGATCACGTCATGGGCGGCATGCACGGCGTCCAGCGCCGCGACCGAGAAATCAGGTGTGCCCATGAAGATCACGCGCAGGCGAGGCGTAGGGTGCGTCATTGACGCACCTTACGGGCGCGGCGCAAGAGCATGTCGCGGCGGGTCTTGCTCAGATGGTCGAAATACATCCGCCCGTTCAGATGGTCGATCTGGTGCTGCACGCTGGTCGCCCAAAGGCCCACGAAATCGCGCTCCTCCAAGGCGCCCTCGGCGTTCAGAAACCGCACTGTCACCGCACGCGGCCGCTCGATCCGGGCATGAACACCGGGCAGATTCGGGCTCGCCTCGTCATGTTCGCGCAGCTTGACGCTCGCATGCAGGATTTCCGGGTTGGCCATGCGCACGGCTTCGCCGCGCGTCTCAGAGGCATCCAGCACCGCCAGACGCAGCACCACCCCGATCTGGGGTGCGGCCAGGCCCACCCCCGGCATCGCCTCCATCGTGTCGATCATGTCCGCCCAGAGCGCGCGGATCTCATCCGTGATCGCCTCGACCGGCTTTGCGACCATCCGTAACCGCTTGTCAGGCCACGGAATGCAGCGCCGGACGCTCACCCGCGCGCCTGATCGCGTTTCAGCTTCACCATCTTGCGCGTGATCATCCCCCGCTTGATCGCGCCCAGATGGTCGATGAACAGCTTGCCGTTCAGATGGTCCAACTCATGCTGCGCGCAAGTCGCCCAGAGCCCGCTGAATTCTTCTTCCTGCGGCCTCCCGTCCAGCCCGATCCAGCGCATGGTCACGCTTTTGGGCCTCGTCACTTCGGCATATTGCTCGGGGATCGACAGGCAGCCTTCCTCATAAGTGTTCTTCTCGTCCGAGACACTGACAATCTCGGGATTGATCAGTACCATCGGACGGGGCGCAGCGCCTTCTTCCTTGACACAATCCATCACGAACAGGCGCTTGAGCACTCCGACCTGCGGCGCGGCCAGCCCGACGCCGGGCGCGTCATACATGGTTTCCAGCATATCTTCGGCCAGCTTACCGATTTCGGGCGAGATGCCCTCAATCGGCGCGCAGGTCTTTTTCAGGCGCGGGTCCGGGTGGATCAGGATCGGTTTGATGCTCATGACCGCGGATGTAAGCCAAGGCAAAGCGCCGTTCAATGGGGATTTGGCCTTGCGCCTACGCGCATCGCAGGCCAGCCTGAGCGCAAAGCGGAGGCATGGATGGATTTCGACCAGATCATCGAACGGCGCGGCACAGGCTGCATGAAATGGGATGCGATGCAAGCGCGCTATGGCGTGGCCTCTGAAGACGGGATCGCGATGTGGGTCGCCGATATGGACTTCCGCCCGCCCGCTTGTGTGCAGGATGCGCTGCAAAAGCTGCTCGATCACGGGATTTATGGCTATGGCGGGCAAGATGACGCCTATCGCGCGGCGATTGTGTGGTGGATGGCGCACCGGCATGGCTGGCAGGTCGATCCGGGCCATATCTTCACCACCCATGGTCTGGTCAATGCTGTAGGGCTGTGTCTGCAGACCTGGACCACGCCGGGCGATGGGGTACTGCTGTTCACGCCAGTCTATCACGCTTTCGCGCGCACGATCCACGCCTCCGGGCGACGCGTGGTCGAGGCCCCGCTGACACTTCGGGACGGGCGCTATGAGATGGACCTGGATGCAGCCAGCAGTCTGATCGAGCCCACCACGCGCATGGTGATCCTGTGTTCCCCGCACAATCCCGGCGGGCGGGTCTGGTCGGTAGATGAATTGCGCGCGCTCGCAGAGTTCTGCACACGCTATGATCTGCTGCTGATCTCGGATGAAATCCACCACGACCTGCTGATGCCCGGTCAGCGCCATATCCCCATGCCCGTCGCCGCGCCCGAGATCACCGAGCAGCTGGTGATGCTCACAGCAGCCTCCAAGACCTTCAATCTGGCCGGGACGCATTGCGGCAATGTCATCATTGCCGACCCGAACTTGCGCAAGCAATTCGCGACCACCATGGCCGCTTTCGGTATCTCGCCCAATTCCTTCGGCCCGGCGGCCGTGCAGGCGGCCTATTCGCCCAAGGGGGCGGAATGGGTCGATGCGCTCTGCACCTATCTCGATGGCAACCGGCACGTCTTTGATGCTGGCATGAAGGCAATTCCCGGCCTTCGCTCGATGGCGCTGCAATCGACCTACCTGGCCTGGGTTGATTTCAGCGGTACCGGGATGGACCGCGCCGAGTTCACCCGCCGCGTTGAACAGGATGCAAGGATTGCAGCCAATCACGGCCCGACATTCGGCAGTGGCGGCGAGACATGGCTGCGCTTCAACCTTGGCGCACCCCGCTCGGTCATCGAGGATGCCGTGACGCGCCTGCAGCGCGCGTTTGGTGATCTACAATAGGCTCGCACAGTCCCTGCGCATCTGCGCATGTTGCCCGGTGCCTCGTGACACGCCACATCACCAGTCAAAGAGAAGGAGTTCTGATATGGGCCGATTGATTGATGGCGAATGGTCAAGTGAATGGTATGACACCAAGAAAACCGGTGGCGCTTTCAAGCGTGACACTGCGCGTTTTCGCAATTGGGTAACAGCGGATGGCAGTGCGGGGCCGTCCGGCGAGGCAGGGTTCAAGGCCGAGGCCGGGCGCTATCACCTTTATGTCTCGCTTGCCTGCCCCTGGGCGCATCGCACGCTGATCTTCCGGGCACTGAAGGGTTTGGAGAACATGATTGATGTCTCGGTCGTGCATCCGGACATGCTAGATGATGGCTGGACTTTCGCCACGGATTTCGAAGGTGCAACGGGTGACAAGCTGCATGGGTCCAAGTTCATGCGCGATGTCTATACGCGCGCCGATCCGAAGATTTCAGGTCGCGTGACAGTGCCGGTACTTTGGGACAAGACGCGCGAGACAATCGTGTCGAACGAATCTGCGGAAATCATCCGCATGTTCAATTCGGCCTTCAACGATATGACAGGCAACACCGATGATTACTACCCGGACGCCCTGCGCAGCGAGATTGATGCGGTCAATGAGCGCGTTTACAATGACGTGAATAACGGGGTTTACAAATCCGGCTTCGCGACAACGCAAGACGCCTATGACAAGGCCGTGGTGCCTTTGTTCGACGCGCTGGATTGGCTTGACGCGCGGCTCTCGGACCAGCGCTATCTGATGGGCGATCAGTTGACCGAGGCCGATTGGCGGCTGTTCACCACGCTGGTCCGCTTTGACAGCGTCTATCACCTGCATTTCAAATGCAATCGTCGTCGGATCGTGGATTACCCTGCCCTCTGGGCCTATACGCGGGATCTGTATCAGCATCCCGGCGTGGCCGAGACGGTCAGTCTGAACCATATCGTGCGGCATTACCATTACAGCCATGACACGATCAATCCGAACCGGATCCTGCCGATCAATCCGATCGTGGATTTCACGGCGCCCCATGAGCGCGACGCGCTCTGAACTGCAAACAACGACCGCTTCACGGAAAAACGATTCCCCAAGCCCTGCGCTTGGGGTAACCTGCTGCAAAATCATTGAGATGAGGGCAGGATGCGGGTGTTTTCAATTCTGGCAACAGGGTTTTTTCTGAGCTTCGGGACAGCGGCAAGTGCGCAAGCCTGCGGCGGCAATTTCGGGAGATTTGTCGACGACCTTCGCGCCGAGGCCGTGCAGCGCGGATATGACCGGGGTCTGGTCGATAATTTCTTTCGCGGTGTGCAATTCAATCAGGCTGTGATCAATGCGGATCGGCGTCAGGGCATCTTTCAGCGTCCCTTCCTGGACTTCTCACGCGCCTTGATCTCGCAGAACCGCATGACCGCGGCCCGCGCCAATTTCGACCGCCATCGTGCGATCTTCGAGCGCGCACAGGGGCAATATGGCGTGTCTCCTGGCATCCTGCTGGCCTTCTGGGCATTTGAAACCGATTTCGGGGCCAATCAGGGCAATTTCAACACAGTCGATGCGCTGGTGACACTGGCCCATGACTGCCGCCGCCCCGAACTGTTCCGCCCGCAGGTCTTTGCCGCGCTGGAAATGCACCGCCGTGGCGATCTCGACCCGCGCACGATGCAAGGTGCTTGGGCGGGCGAGATCGGGATGGTGCAGAAACTGCCCTCGGATATCATAAATTTCGCTGTCGATGGCGATGGTGATGGCCGGATTGATCTGCGCCGCTCGGTGCCGGATTCGATCATGTCCGCGGCCGCGATGCTGCGCGCGAAAGGCTGGCGCGCGAATGAGCCATGGATGCATGAAGTCAGCATCCCGCAAGGTCTTGACCTGCGCCAGACCGGGCTGCGCACGCAAATGCCGGTCAGCCAATGGGCGCAGATGGGGGTCAGGCCCACGCATGGCAGCTTGCCTGCGAGCGCTTTGCAGGCCTCGATCATCCTGCCGCAGGGCCATCGCGGCCCGGCCTTCATGGTGTTTCATAATTATCGCACACTTTTCGAGTGGAATCAGAGCTTTATCTATGTCACCACAGCCGCTTACTTCGCGACCCGGATACAGGGTGCGCCGGTCTATCAGGCGGGCAATCCGGATACTGGCCTCAATCAGGACCAGATGCGCCAATTGCAGCAACGGCTGAGCCAGCGTGGCTTCGATGTTGGCGGCATTGACGGAATTCTTGGCGCAAACACGCGGGCCGCCGTACAGGACATTCAGGGACAGCTTGGCCTGCCCGCTGATGGCTGGCCTACACCGCAGTTGCTGCGGATGCTATGACATCACAGCGCCAGGTACGTTTTTTGTCTCTTGCTGGTTTTCTTTCACAGCATACGATGCTGTGTACAATGAGACATGAACGAGGAGGTCAAGCTGGGACGTCGTGATGAATTGATCGGGCAATATGGCCCCTTCGAGCGCAACAAGTATCGCGCCGTGATCTTCGACCTGTTGCCACGCCATTTCGGAAAGGAAAACGTGGATGCCTGACCTCGCGGGTTTCGCTAAAATCATAACGACATTTCTATTGCGACACGGGCCTTTGTCTGAGAATCTGGCGCTGCAGGTCAGGATGACCGGTACTTAAGTCTTCCCGTGACGTGAAGGGCACGTGGGTGAGTGGGGTTCCGGTCACGCCGGAACCCCTTTTCTTGCGCAATACTCTTAATGTTCGAAATAAGTGACAGTGTTCGGCACACGATCGATCAGGATGCACTGTGCTTCCAACCTGCTGGTCTGGAGTTCCGTCGGGTCTGGTCATTACATGATTAGGCTGGACAAGATTGTCGCATGATCGCGATGCACAGGCCTTGGCAGTTGAATGCACGCGCAAACGCACGGCACGACACCACCTATGGAACACGCAGGATTATGGACAAATGATCAATGGGTTGCAGGTCACGGGTGCTATCGATCAGGCTGCGCGCGCTCTGAATTATCCGTGGGAAGTCGCAGATCAGGATGTACCGAGGTCGCGCTGATGCTTGAAACCCCGGACAATAGCGCACAGATTGGGATCAACGCGTCACCGGTGTGACGCAAGTGAAAGGAAGAGTTACATGTCGCAGACATACAGTTACCCAGTTTTGCCTTTGCGCGACATGGTGGTGTTTCCACATATGATCGTGCCGCTTTTTGTTGGCAGGGACAAGTCAGTGCGCGCACTGGAAGCCGTGATGGCCGAGGATCGGCAGATATTGCTGGTCTCGCAAAAGGATCACGCGCAGGAAGACCCCGAAGCAGAAGATATCTTTCGCGTCGGTGTCTTGGCCAATGTCCTGCAGTTGCTGAAATTGCCAGACGGGACCGTCAAGGTTCTGGTGGAAGGTCGCACAAGGGTCCAGATCCAAGGCTTTGTTGCGAACGATGCCTATTTCGAAGCAGAAGCCAACCCTCTGCACGAAACTGAAGGAGATGAGGCCGCTGAAACTGCCCTGATGCGCAGTGTACAGGGTGAATTCGAGCGGTATGCCAAAGTGCGCAAGAACATTCCTGACGAAGCGATAACAGCCATAGCAGAAGCCAAGAGCTCAACTGAACTGGCCTATCTGGCTGCAGGGCATCTGGGCGCGACAGTGGCGCAAAAGCAGGCTCTGCTGGAGATGGCGGATACTGCACAGCGGCTGGAAGAGATTTATGGACTGATGCAGGGGGAATTGTCGGTCCTGCAAGTCGAGCGGAAGATCAAGACGCGCGTCAAGTCGCAGATGGAGCGCACTCAGCGTGAATACTATCTGAATGAGCAGATGAAAGCCATTCAGAAGGAACTCGGCGACGGCGAGGAAGGCCAGAACGAAGTCGCGGAACTTGAGAAACGCATTCAGGCGACGAAATTCAGCAAGGAAGCCCGCGAAAAGGCCGAGGCCGAGCTGAAGAAGCTGAAATCCATGTCGCCCATGTCTGCCGAGGCGACGGTGGTGCGCAATTATCTGGACTGGATGCTCTCGATCCCCTGGGGCGTGAAATCACGCGTCAAGAAAGACCTTGGCCGCGCGCAGGACGTTCTCGATGCCGATCACTATAGCCTCGACAAGGTGAAAGAGCGGATCGTCGAATATCTGGCCGTGCAGGCGCGCAGCGCCAAGCTGAAAGGCCCGATCATGTGCCTTGTCGGTCCTCCGGGCGTGGGCAAGACCTCGTTGGGCCGGTCGGTCGCAAAGGCTACCGGGCGCGAATTCATCCGAATCAGCCTTGGCGGGGTCCGCGACGAATCCGAGATTCGCGGCCATCGTCGGACTTACATAGGCTCGATGCCCGGCAAGATCATTCAGGCGCTGAAAAAGGCCAAGACGACCAACCCGCTGATCCTGCTCGATGAAATCGACAAGATGGGGCAGGATTTCCGTGGGGATCCGGCGTCGGCCATGCTGGAAGTGCTGGATCCCGAGCAGAACTCGACTTTTGTCGATCACTATCTGGAAGTGGAATATGACCTGTCGAATGTCATGTTCCTGACCACGGCCAACAGCTACAACATGCCGGGGCCGCTTCTGGACCGGATGGAGATCATCCCGCTCTCGGGCTACACGGAAGACGAGAAACTGGAAATCGCGCGGCGTCATCTGATGCCCAAATCAATCAAGAATCATGGGCTGCGCAAGAAAGAGCTGTCAATCTCGGATGATGGGATCACAGAGATCCTGCGCCGCTACACGCGCGAGGCCGGTGTCAGAAATCTTGAGCGGGAGTTGAACAAACTCGCGCGCAAGGCGGTCACAAAGATCGTGAAAAAGGAAGCTGAGCAGGTCTCGGTCACGGCCGAGAACCTGTCCGATTTCCTGGGCGTGCCGCGCTTCAAGTTTGGTCTGGCCGAGAAAGAGGATCAGGTAGGTGTGGTCACGGGCTTGGCCTGGACCAGCGTGGGCGGTGATCTGTTGCAGATCGAAGCACTGAAACTGGCAGGCAAGGGCCGGATGAAGACAACCGGCAAGCTGGGCGACGTGATGAAGGAATCCATCGACGCGGCCAGTTCATTCGTGCGTTCCATCGCCCCGCAGATCGGGGTCACGCCGCCCAAATTTGACGCATGGGACATCCATGTCCATGTGCCGGAAGGCGCAACACCCAAGGATGGCCCAAGTGCCGGGATTGCGATGGTGACCTCGATTGTCTCGGTACTGACGCAAATCCCGGTGCGCAAGGATATCGCCATGACCGGCGAAGTCACTTTGCGCGGGAATGTGCTGGCCATCGGCGGATTGAAGGAGAAACTGCTCGCGGCCCTGCGCGGTGGCATCACCACAGTGCTGATCCCGGAAGAGAATGCCAAGGACTTGCCAGAGATCCCGGACAACGTGAAAAATGGTCTGACAATTATTCCCGTCAGCCATGTCAGTGAAGTCCTGAAGCACGCACTGGTGCGTGTGCCCGAGCCCGTGGAATGGGACGATGTGGCCGAAGAAGCAGCCCGTCTCGCGCGTCTGACGGGCAAGGATGGCCCGGAAAGCTCGCGCCCGACACATTAAAAAGAAGATCGCGCCGAAAGCCCCGAGCTTTCGGCGCATTTCATCTGCGATTGGCGACAGGTAAGGCTTGCACGGCTCAACTGTGCAAAGTAAAGGTCTGCGCGTGGGGCGATTAGCTCAGCGGTAGAGCGCTTCGTTCACATCGAAGATGTCAGCGGTTCAAATCCGTTATCGCCCACCATTATCTTTCTTGGTCGCTCTGCGTCTGGCTTATCCGCACTGGGCGCGATATGGGAACACCAACGCCCGCGCATGCCCCCGGATACCCCAAGATGACCGACCCAGCTCCAATTGAAATCCAAGACTGGCAGTTGGTTCTGGTACTGTGGGGCAAGAAATATCCGGCGCATGAAGTCAATCACCTGATCACCACGATCCGCGACCGCGCCGACCCCAAGCCTGCCCGCATCACTCTGCTGACCGACCGCCCGCGCGACAGGCTTGACCCGCAGGTCACACAGCGTCAGATCCCTGTGTTTTTCCTGCAGCCACAGTTTCTGACTGGCGGCTGTCAGGCCAAACTTTGCGTCTTCGAGGCCGGTCTGGTGCCCGATGACATGCCCGCGATCTATGTCGATATCGACACAGTGGTTTTCGGCAACCTCGCCCGCATGTGCAGCTTGCTGCGCAATGATCAGACCATGGCGATCTTTCAAAGCGCGCTACTGCCCTTCGGCGCGTTGGCCCGCGCGCTCTATCGCTGGACGGATGGGCGCAAATACGCGCGCGGCAATTCCTCGATCATCGTCTATCACCCCCGCGCCTGCACCCATATCGCAGCCAAATTCCGCGAAATGGTCGCAGCGCATGGCCCGAATGGCCGCCGCCCGATGATTGCCGATGAACGCTTCATGAGTTGGGCGCATCAGCCGCATATGCGCGCCATCCCGCGCCATATGGCGGTGAAACTGCCCACGGAAGTCATGCTGCCCTGGCGCTGGCTGATCCGGGCACGCGGGTCTTTACCTTGGGTGCACGCGCGCTGGACAGGGCTGATCGCCGTCACCCTGCCGGGGGCAGAGGTCAAGGGCGAAGAATTGCTGGCACTGGCAGAAGGCGCGGAAGTGGTGGACCGCAAGGGCCGCCGTCTGATCTGGTCAGAGCGCACGCTGGGGCCGTTGAAAACCATGCTGGAAGCGCATTACCGCGCGCTGCAGACCCGGAAGGAAAGCGCATGATACTGGGCCATATCGGCGCACGGGGCGGATCAAAGGGCGTTCCCGGCAAGAATTTCCGCGATCTCTGCGGCAAGCCGCTGATCGACTGGTCGCTGGATCAATTGCTGGCCTCCCCTCGTGTGGACGCTGTTGTCGTCTCGACCGACGATCCACAGATCCACGCCCATGCGGTCGCGCGCGGGGCGCTGAATATCGGGTTGCGCCCGGCCGAACTGGCGACGGACGCGGCCCCGAAATGGGGCGTCTGGCAGCATGCGCTGGCAACCGCTGAGAATGTGTCGGGCCTTAAAGCCACGGCCTTTCTGGACCTCGATTGCACTTCGCCCCTGCGCTTGCCAGAAGATATCGACGCCGCGCTCGACCTGTTCGAGACCCAGCGCCCTGATATGGTCATGAGCGTCTGTGAAGCGCGCAAGAACCCCTATTTCAATCTTGTCGAGTTGAACGCGGACGGCGCGTTGCGGGTGTCCAAGGAATTGCCCGGTGGGGTCTGGTCACGGCAGGCCGCGCCCAAGGTCTGGGAACATGCCGCCTCCACCTATGTCCTCGATCCCGACTATCTGAAGCGCGCGCAAACGATCTATGAGGGGCGCGTGATCCCCTTCGAAATGCCGCCCGAGCGCTGCGTCGATATCGACACGCCTTTCGATTTCCGGCTGGTCGAATGGATGCTGCAAGAGCGCCTGAAAGGAGCCCCCCATGACTGACCCTGTCGCAGACCTGAGCACGCGCACGATCTTCATCACAGGTTCCGGCGGGGTGCTGGGCAGCACCTATGTCCGCCGGATGCTGGCCGCTGGCGCGCGGGTGATTGGCTCGGACCTGCCGGGGCCGCGGGCTGATGCGCTGCAAGCGGCGCATGACGGCAAACCGAATTTCCGCTTTTATGAGCTGGATGTCTCGGATGAAGCGCAGGTCGAGGGCATTTTCGCGCGCATTCTTGGTGATGGCTGGCAGCCGAATGTCGTGCTGAACAATGCCGCGATCACCGGCGAATTGCTGATGGGCGCGGGCAAGCCTTTCCCTGATTTCAAGGATATCTCGGTCGGTGACTGGGAGCGCACCATGCGCACCAATCTGACAGCACCCTTTATGATCGCGCGGCAGATGGACCGCGATATCGTGGGCCGCTACCCCTGCACGCTGATCAATGTGGCCTCGATGTATGCGCTCAACGGCGCGCATCATGCAATTTACGAAGGCATGCCATTCAAGAATTTCGCCGCTTACGGTGTGTCCAAGGCCGGGGTGCATGGACTGACGGTCTGGCTGGCAGGCTATTGGGCCGCGCGCGGGGCGACAGTGAACACGATCGCGCCGGGTGCCGTGTTCAACAACCATTCCGAGGAATTCCAGCGCCGGGTCGGAGACTTGATCATGGCGGGGCGGATGGCAAAACCGGATGAAATTGCCGATGCCATGTTGTTTCTGGCCAGCCCCGCTGCGGGCTATATCACCGGGCAGATGATCAATGTCGATGGCGGGTTTTCCGCGTGGTGACAGGCGCGGTTCTAGTCATCGGGGCCGGGTCCATTGGGCGGCGGCATTTCGACAATCTGACCGCCTTGGGCGCGCGGGCAGAGTTGCACCCGTGGCGCAGCTTTGACCGGACCGCAGTGGCTGCACGCGATGACGTGGCGGGCATGGTGATCGCTACCGAAACCCCGATCCGGCTTGAGTTGATCGAGATCTGCGCGGCCAAAGGCTGGCCCTTCTATGCGGAAAAGCCGCTGGCTTGGCGCACGGATCAGGCCCGCGCGATCCATGCCGCCGCAGCCCCGGTCGCCGCAAAGTCGCTCATCGGCTTCATGATGCGCTGGCATCCTGTGGTGCGGGTGCTGGCCGGGATGGATCTGTCCGACACATTTCGCATCCATGCCGAAATCGGCCATGATGTGCGGCAATGGCGCGCGAATTGGCGCTTTGCCGACAGCTATGCAGCAAAGGCCGAGGGCGGCGGCGTGCTGCTGGATCTATGCCACGAGATCGATCTTGTGAGCGCGTTGTTTCCCGGCCTCGCGGTCCATGATGTGCGCGCGCTGGGGCATGGCGATTTCCCGGATGTCGATTTCGCAACCAGCCTGCAGGTCAGCACGCCCTCGGGCGCGGCGGGCCAGATCGCAATGGATTATCTTGCGCCGGTCTTCACGCGCCGCCTGACCCTGACGGGACTTTCACAGCGGATCGAAGCCGACCTACTGGCCTCGCGCCTAACGATTCACAGCGCTGATAATGTCGAGAGACTGGACCTTCCTTTCGAGCGCAACCAGATGTTTCTGGACGCCATGCGCGCCTTTCTGGCGCTGGCCGCAGGGCAGGAAATCCACGACCCGCTGCTGCCCCGTTTCGACCGGATGCAGGCGTCAAGTCTGCTGATCGCGCGGGCCTGGGAAGCGCGGCAGTTTCAGGGCGAAGTCGCGCTCGATATGTCGTGAAACGCCTTTTGCAGGCTGCGCGTCCAGAAACCGGGATCATCCAGCACCTGCACGAAACGATCTGCGGCCCTGCCCGCGCCAAACCCTTCATGGCGCGGATGCCGCTTGCCCCAGGCGTCGCACAGGAAGGCACTGATCGCAGCATGATCTGTCGCAGCACAGCTTGTCACTGTGCTGGTCTGCGCGCGGTTCGCCTGCCGCGTGCCGATATCGAGCGAGGGGATGCCCAGAAACGGCGCTTCGCGCACCCCGGCGCTGGAATTGCCGATCAGACAGGCCGCATGTTTCATCAGTTCCGAGAAATGCGCGAACCGCATCGAGGGCAGCACGCGGAATTGGGCCTTGGGCAGGCGATTGATGACCTCGAAAATTGCCTCGGACCCGGGATCATTATTCGGCGCGATGACCACAAAGGCACGGCCTGAGGCCTTGAGCGTGTCGAACAATGCCTGCGCCTGCGCGCCCATGCTGGATTGTTCGCTGGTCACCGGGTGGAAAGTGACGATGCCGTATTCGGCAAAGCCGATGCTGTAGCGCGCCCGCACATCCGCGAGCGATACCCCTGATGGCCCCGCATGGAAATCCAGTTCCGGCGATCCGATGACATGGATGGCCGATTCCGGCTCACCCAGCGCCATGACGCGGCGCTTCGCGGCCTCGGAGGACACGAAATGATGCGCGCAGAGCTTGGTATTGCAGTGGCGGAACACCTCGTCGATGGTCCCCGACACTTCGCCGCCTTCGATATGGGCGGAGGGGATGTAATTCGTGGCCGCGACCAGCGCACCGGCCAGCGCTTCGATCCGGTCGCCATGAATGACGATCAGGTCCGGGCGGTGTTCGGTTACATAGTCGGAAAATCCCATCACGGTCTTGGCAAGGATCACATCCTGACTGTCGCCGGGGCGCTGGTTGAGGAATTCATGCACGCTCACACCCGGCATGCGCCGCACTTCGTTCACGGTCAGCCCGTAGCGATCCATCAGATGCATGCCAGTTGCGAAAAACGTCACGCGAAGGCCCGCATCACGGGCCGCCGTCGCCAATGGCTCTAGCTTGCCGAAATCGGCGCGGGTGCCGGTCAGGAAGAGCAGATTGCGGGTCATGGGGCCTCTCGGTCTGGCCCCAAGCTGTTAGCCTGCCCCCTGCCCCAGAGCAAGGCCATGCAATGGACATGCCAGCGTGGAGCGATTAGAGGAAGAACAAATCACGCGAGCAGGTTGATGGATCGCACAGTCCTTTGCATGAAATGGGGCACGCTTTACAGCGCTGACTATGTCAATGTGCTGTATCGTGCCGCACAGGCCAATATGACCGGCCCGTTTCGGTTTTTGTGCCTGACCGATACGCGCGAAGGTTTGCTGCCAGAGGTCGAGCACGCGCCGATCCCCGATATCGGGCTGAAGCCCGAACATTGGAAGGGCGGCGGCTGGCCCAAGCTTTCGGTCTTTGTGAACCCGCTTCATGATGTCACCGGACGCGTGCTGTTCATTGATCTGGATATGGTCATCTGGGGCGCGCTGGACGGGTTTTTCACGCATGGGCAAGGCATGGTGATGCTCGATTCCGGCCCATGGCGACATCGCGATGGCGTGCCGCACCCTATGTCATCGATCTTTGCCTTCGATGCAGGCGCCCATGCGGATATGCTGGACCGGCTGCGCGCAGATCGCGACCGTCTGATCGCGCATTACTATCTGGAGCAGGATTTCATCGCAGGAGAGGCCGGGCCGCTGGCTTTCTGGCCACAAGACTGGATTCGCAGCTTCAAGCGCCATATCCGCCGCCCGCTGCTGATTGACCGCTTCAAAACCCCCGCCCCGCCGGATGAGGGCACGCGCATTATCTGCTTTCATGGGGAACCACGCCCGATTGATCTTATTTCACCATCTGCAGGCAATTGGGACCGCTTCCCGCATTATGGCGCGGGGCCAGTCGATTGGATGGTGGACTACTGGACCCTCCACGGCGGCAAGGTCGCGGACAGATGACGCTGCCTGTCGCGCAGGTGATCAATCTGGACCGAAGTGCCGACAGGCTGCGCGCAGTCGCGGATCGTCTGGACGCGGCGGGGCTGGCTTGGGCACGGCACAAGGCGTCGGAAGTGACTGCGCTAGAGGCGTTGGAGCACCCCCTCTATCGCGGCGATCAGGCGCGCAAATGGTTTGGACGTGATTTGTCCACAGGCGAAATCGGCTGCTATCTGAGCCATCTTTCGATCTTTGAAAGCGCGCTTGCACGCGGGGATGACATCATTC
>SKSL01000203.1 GCA_007123015.1 Natronohydrobacter sp.
AACTTCGCACCGGCGCAGGACAGATTTTGTCCCAGTCGCGCGCCCCGAAGCTGCACTTCGTCTGCTATTTTAGCCCCGTCGAGCGAGAGCCTGCCCTGTGCCTGCAAGCTGTCTGCGATGATCTTGCCTTTCATCTCTGACCGGTTCAAGAGCAGATTTTTGACTTTGGCCGACCGCAGGATGATCGGGTTAGGGATGTTGCAGAACAACAGCATCAGATCATGGGGCAGAGTGGTCCCTTCCATATCCAGACCTTTGGTGAAGTCGCTGTTCTTCTCATCCCCTTCAATATACGCCCCCCAAACCCGTAACCCCGTTTCTGGCAAGCGGCAGGCGTCGCAGCCGCCAAGCGCAAGGTAGCGGATGAAGGTGGCGCGCAGGGTGACGGCATCGCTGGGCCCATCAGGGACGCTTTCGGACAGCCCAAAAAACTTGCGATTGCCCGCTTGCAGCCACGCCACCAGCCGCTCCTCCGCTGGCAACAACTTGAATTCCTTAAGCCGCTTCATTGCAGCCCCCCCATCCGCGCGCTCAGGCGTAGCGCGTGGCTCGGGTCGGTCGCCACCGCAGGCAGCACCGGATCATAGGCCGCGCGGATCAACGCGCCGATCTCTGGCCGCAGCACCACTGTCTCGCCCGCCATCGCTAGCGCAGAGCGGTCCATGAACGCTGTGTCCGACCACAGCAGGATCACCTGCACGGCCTGCGACAGCGCCAGAGTTTCGGCGGGTGTCTCGGTCAGCACCTCATCCATGCGGATGAAGACAAAGGCCGCCTTGATCGCATTGGCCTCATCAAACCGGAACACCCGATACTGGTTCGCCCCCGCCGCCTGCAACCGCGCCACCAGCGGCCCCAGCCCCTCGATCATCCGATCCAGCCCCGGCACTTCCAGCAACTCGCCCCAGTCGCGGAAGAAGAACACCATCAGGTTCGCGCCCAGTTCCGGGTCGGTCTCGGCCATCTTGTGACCGGCCAGTGTCACCACCGCCTCGATCGCGCCCTTGACCGTCGCGAGCGTCGCGTCCTCCACCCCGAAGACCACTGGCACAATGGGCCGCCCCCAGCGCGCGCAGAGGAATTGCCCGTCAGCGCGGGTGAACAGGGCCTGAATATCAGCGGGTTGCATAAGCCATCCTTTTGCCTTGCTGCATAAATGTGGCCACCCGGCGACGCAAGCATCCCTGCCGTGTCACAAAAGCGTGACAGTGGTGGCAAACCCGCTTAGATCAGCTGCGAGTATCTTGTGGATGGGGTTGGCCGAGATGGTCAGGGCGATCTTTCTGAGCATAGCCCTTGTGATGGCGACGCCGGCAGCGGCACAGCTGCGCGCTGAAGATGGGCTGGCCGCGCTGGATGCAGGCGACGCTGTGACGGCACGCAGCATCTGGGCGGCATTGGCCGAACACGGGGATCTTCTGGCGCAATACAATCTGGCTGTGCTCAAGCTGACCGGGCAGGGGGGGGATGCGGACCCAGAGGCCGCGCAGTATTGGTTCGAAGCTGCGGCAGTCGAGGGTCATCTGGCGTCAAAACTGGCGCTGGCAGGGCTGGCGCGCGAGCGCGGCCAGTCAGATCAGGCACAGCGCTGGTATCGCGCTGCGGCACAGGCCGGTGATGCGCGCGCTCAGGTCGCTCTGGCGCAACTGCTGGATCAACAAGCTGATCGCGAGGGCGCGCTGCATTGGTATCGCGCAGCCGCGAAACAGGGCGTTCTTGCCGCGAAATCTGCTCTGGCGGCGCTTCTGGCCGAAGCAGGCGCGCATGATCAGGCAACCGATTGGTTCGAAGCGGCGGCTGCGCAAGGCGATCTGCCCGCGCTTCATAATCTTGCTGTGGCCGTAGCGCAGGGGCTGGGGCGCGCGCAGGATGTGCAGACGGCGCGCGCGCTCTATCTGCAAGCCGCGCAGGCAGGATATGCGCCCTCGATGCGCAATCTGGCGCTGATCCAGGCGCGCGGGGAAGGTGGCGCGCAATCCTTTCGTTTTGCGCTGGCTTGGGCACTGGCGGCACAGGCTGCGGACGATCCAGGTGCCAGGGACGTGGTGGATGCCTTGCGCACGGTCATGTCAGAGCGGGCGGTCGTAGCGGCTGAGCGGCTGGTCGGGATGTGCCGGACGGGCGAATTGGTCTGCGACTGACAGGCCGGTTCGCCGAGATTGTGTCGGACGCGCCGTTGGGGGGTCTGCAGTCATTTCGCGCGGCTTCCGCGTCAGATTTGTTATATCAAAGCGTATCTTGCTGCCTGTGCTGGTCTGTGGTTGATGCGCAAGCTATAGAGCAGGAATGAGTGACGCACCGAGTCGAAACATCGACGATACCAGCCTGACTGCAGCGCAGCCCCTGCGCCGCAGCGAGCGCGCCCATATGCACAAGTCAGGCGATGGCTGGGCGCTGTCAGGGGCGCTGACTGTGCGCAGCTTGCCCGAGATCCTGCCGCAAATCGAGGCGCTGAGCGGCGATCTGGTGGCGCTTGATATGGACGCGCTCGACATGCTGGACACGGCCGGGGCCTATGCGCTGGTGCGGCTGCAGAAGCGTCTGGATCAGGCGCAACGCAGGCTGGTGCTGGCGCGCACGCGGCCTGACCACGCGGCCCTGCTTGAACGTGTCGCCCAATCCCTGCCAAAACCAGATACAGTGCAGCAGCCCCCGCGCAGTTTCGGGCAGATCTTCGAGACTTTGGGCCGCAAAACCGTCGAGATGGTGCGCTTTCTGGGCGCGCTGCATGCGATGCTCGGGCTGTTTCTTGCCCGGCTTGTCTATCTGATCCGCCACCCGTCCGAATTCCGCATGACCGCGCTTGTGCATCACTGCGATCAGGTCGGCTGGAAAGCGGTTCCGATTGTTGCCCTCATGGGCTTTCTGATCGGGGTCGTTCTGGCCTTTCAGGGCTCCGTTCAGTTGCGCCAGTTCGGGGCCGAGATTTTCGTGGTCGATCTGATCGCCATTTCAATCCTGCGCGAATTGGGGATTCTGTTGACGGCCATCATCGTGGCAGGGCGCACGGCGTCCAGCTACACAGCGGCCATCGGGTCGATGAAGATGCGCGAGGAAATCGACGCCATGCGCACGCTGGCGATTGATCCGGCCATCGCGCTGTTTGTGCCGCGTATTCTGGCGCTGCTGATCGTGCTGCCGATTCTGGGCATGATCGCCAATCTGACCGGACTGCTCGGGGGCGCGATGATGGCCTGGATCGAGCTGGGTATCTCGCCGGGGATGTTTCTGTCGCGGCTTCTGGATGACACCAGCATTGACCATGTGATTGTTGGCTTCGTCAAAGGTCCGGTCTTTGCGCTGATCATCGGTGTGATCGGCTGCCACGCGGGTATGCAGGTGGGGGGCAATGCCGAAAGCCTTGGTGCCCAGACTTCGAGCGCTGTGGTGCGCGCGATCTTCATGGTGATCGTGGCCGATGCGCTGTTTTCGGTGTTTTTCGCGATCATGGGGATCTGAGCCATGCCGGAAACAGTCATTGAACTGCGCGGGATCGTCAACCAGTTTGGCACACATCGGGTGCATGACAATCTCGACCTTGACGTCTATCGCGGCGAAGTGCTGGGCGTTGTCGGGGGCTCTGGCACGGGCAAATCAGTGCTGCTGCGCACCATCGCGGGGCTGCGCCCACCGCAGGGCGGCAGTATCCGCATTTTCGGTCAGGATGCGCTGAATTGCCCCGAATCCGAACGCCGCGCCATTGATATGCGCATGGGGGTGATGTTTCAGGATGGCGCGCTGTTTTCCAGCCTGACAGTGCGCGAGAATGTGGAAGTGCCCTTGCGCAATCTGGGCGGGCTGGACCGGCAGTTGCGGCGCGAATTGGCAGATCTGAAGATCGCCATGTCAGGGCTGCCCTATTTCGCGGGCGACAAATACCCGTCAGAGCTTTCGGGCGGCATGCGCAAACGCGCAGGGCTGGCGCGCGCGCTGGCGCTCGACCCTGAAATCGTCTTTCTGGACGAACCCACGGCCGGACTGGACCCTATCGGGGCCTCGGCCTTTGACGAATTGATCAAGGCGCTCTCGGACACGCTGGGCCTGACGGTGTTTCTGGTGACGCATGATCTGGACACATTGCATGCAACCTGTGACCGGATTGCCGTGCTGGCGGAAAAACGGGTCATGTATACTGGTACCATGCAGGATATGCTGCATATCGAGCATCCGTGGGTGCATGAGTATTTTCACGGACCGCGTGCGCGCGCGGCGATCGAGACATTGGAAAGGAATGCCTGAGGCATGGAAACCAAGGCAAATTACACGCTGATCGGGGTCTTTGCCGCGCTGGGTTTTCTGGGCGTGATGGGCTTCTTTCTGGCCTTTGG
>SKSL01000080.1 GCA_007123015.1 Natronohydrobacter sp.
ACCCCATGCTTATCGCGTTTCGACATGGGAGAGCGGCGGGGCTACTTCGCAAACCGTTCTTGCCGGGGAAGTCTTGCATGTGGTGATCGGCGCTGATCCTGTCGCGCCCTATTACGGGACTTCACCGGGAAGCCGTGTAACAAGGGGCACGTTGCAAAGCGACACACGTCATCTGCGGCATGTATTGAGTGCACCTTGCGGCGGCATCGGACGCGGGAATATCGGGACGATATGCGCGAGGTGATCCAGCACCTTTGCGAAACGGATGAATCCTTTGTCGAGCGGCGGCGGAAATGGTCGCGCGAATGGTGGCGCAAGAACAAGGCTAAGGTATGAGCCTAAAGCGTGCCGAACGTGCCATGAAGAAAATCCGGCCCATTGAGAAACCCCGCTGGGATTTGGGCATAGGCTGGGCGCATGTGCTCTTGGATGGCGCATTGCCGCCAGTGCCTTCCGCTAGTCGGGGATCGGACCCTAACCACATATGGCCAATGGTCGAAGGGCGCTTGGGCTATGCCGTCGGGCAACGGCGCTGTCGTTTTTTGCTTGTGCCGGCTGGCAGTCGGCACAAGTATTGGACGCCGCCAAGCTGGTGGCAGATTGAAGATGTGCAGCGAGGTGTGCAGACATTCGACCAGATCACGCTCAAGCCGCTTGAATGGCAATGGACCCCTGCGAAGCCGCGCGATGATGGTTCATACGTCGAGGCGAAAGATCGGGCGTTGCGCTTCACTGTCCGAATCGACGGGCGACCCGCTGGCATGAATGAGGGCGTGGCGTATTGCCGGGCTGCGCTTGGGGAGTGAACTTTCGGGATGGCAGATAGGTTGCCAATGACAATACCTAAAGCCCGAAAAACTCTTTAAAAACAACGCGGTTTGGAGGCGAGTAGGAGAATCGAACTCCTGTACACGGATTTGCAATCCGCTGCGTAACCACTCCGCCAACTCGCCATCCTGCGCCCGTGCTTAGAGGCGCGCACCCATAGCGTCAAGAGCGCATCAGCACCATCGGACCGATATTGCGCCCGGCCAGAATATGAACATGCAGATGCGGCACTTCCTGCACCCCGTCATTGCCCGCATTCGCGATCATCCGATACCCGTTTCCGCCCTCACCCGGGCTGACACCCAGTTCAGCGCAGATTGTCCCGATGGCGCGCGTGTAATCAACGATCTCGGCATCAGATGCGGCGCGGGCGAAATGATCGTAGCAGACATAGCGGCCTTTCGGGATCACCAGCACATGCTGCGGTGCTTTCGGGGCGATATCGTTGAAGGCGAGACTGTGCTCGGTCTCCAGGACCTTGGCGCAGGGGATTTCACCGCGCAGGATTTTCGCGAAGATATTCTGGTCGTCATACTGGTAATCCATCACATCACTCCGCGTCATTTGCCCAACCGGACACAGCTTTGACTTCAAGGAAATCCTCGATCCCCCAGACGCCGCCTTCACGCCCATTGCCGGACTGCTTCATGCCCCCGAAAGGCGACCCCGCCCCGCGCGACTTGCCATTCATTTCGACCATGCCTGCGCGCAACTGGAGGGCAAGCCGGTTGCGCCGCGCCCCGTCCTGCGATTGAACATAATTGGTCAGACCATAGACGGTGTCATTGGCGATGCGCAGGGCCTCTTCCTCAGTCTCGAAGGGCAGGATTGACAGGACCGGGCCAAAAATCTCTGCACGCGCAATGGTCATGTCATTGGTGACATCAGCAAAGACCGTCGGCCGCACGTAATACCCACGGTTGAGCCCCTCTGGCCGGCCCAGCCCCCCGGCCACCAGCCGGGCGCCTTCATCCATCCCCTTCTGGATCATCGTCTGAATCTTGTCGAATTGTGTCTGGCTGACCACCGGGCCGATATGCTTGCCGGGGTCCTGCGCCGGGCCGACGCGCGTCGCCTCGGCCAGTTCACGTACCTGTTCGACAGTCTGATCATAGATCGCGCGCTCGACCAGCATCCGCGTGGGCGCGTTACAGGACTGGCCTGAATTCTGAAAGCAATGCGCGACGCTGCGCTTGATGGCCCGATCATCGGCATCGGCAAAGATCAGATTGGCCCCTTTGCCCCCAAGTTCCAGATGCACGCGTTTCAGCGTTTCGGCCGCATTCCTGGAAATCGCGATCCCGGCACGGGTGGACCCTGTGAAGCTGACCATGTCGATCTCTGGATGACTGGAAAGCTGGGTGCCAACGCCCGGGCCATCCCCATTCACCATGTTATAGACACCTTTCGGGGTGCCAGCGTCATGCAGGATCTCGGTCCAGATCATCGACGACAGTGGCGCGATTTCAGAGGGCTTCAGAACCATGGTACACCCTGCAAGAAGCGCCGGGATCACTTTCAGCGTGACCTGATTCATTGGCCAGTTCCAGGGGGTGATCAGTGCACAGACCCCGACCGCCTCGCGGATGATGCGATCCTCGGGCGCATTATCGCTCAAAGGTGCGATGAAGTCGATCTTGTCAAAGGCGTCGATGAAATTCGTGATATGCCATGTGCCAGCGCCAACTTGTGAGCTGCGCGCCAAATCAATCGGCGCGCCCATCTCCAGGCTGATGGCCTGCGCCATGTCCTCGGCTCTGGATTTGTAGACCTCGAGGATGCGCTGAACCAGTGCCAGACGGTCGCGTGGCGCGCTGTGCATCCACTCCGGAAGCGCGGCCTTTGCGGCGGCGACGGCCATATCCGCATCCGCTGCGCCACCAAGCGAGATCACCGCGCAAGGCTCTTCTGTCGAGGGGTTGATGACCTCTGACGACTGCCCTGCCAAAGGATCGCACCAAGTGCCATCAATGTAGAATTGTCGCTTTTCCAGCATGCGCTTGCTCCTGTTTACAGGCATGATCTCTCGCATTCGATGACGCCTTGCGCAAGACTGCCGCCGCTACCGAAGGCTAATCACCTTGGCATCAATCGCTAGCATATAGCCCTGTCGCGCGACAGTCTTGATCAGCACCTCTGCGACCAGTTGATTGCCCAATGCATCGCGCAGCCGCTTGATCCTCGTGGCACCTGCGGCCTCGTCGCAATCGGCCTCGTTGCGCCCTGAAATCATGGCCTCGATTGCGGCACCCGTGAGCACATCGTCATCGATCCGAGCTTCGGCCAGAACCGCCAGGGTTTCTACCGCTGCAGGGGTCAGCCTGAATTCCATATCATTGATCGCGACCGCGTTCATCGCCCGATCAATCACCAATTGTGCCACTTGCAGGCCCTGTTTCTGCACCATGGCCATACGACGGTTCAAGGTCACCAGGATCACGATCACAACGAAAGACGTGACCAGCAGGCCGGTCGCAAAGACAAGCAGCACGAAGATGACGATGCGATAAGACACCAGGGTTTCGGAAAAAGCGGTGCCGGATTGGGCGAGGATCTCCAGAAGCCTGATCTCTGCCTGCGATGTCAGATCTGCATTCTCAAGAAAAACCCTTTCTACACGATCATTGAACGCTCCAGCGTCGGGCAAGTTGAGGAAAAGCAGCACTGCCGTCATGGCCAGGATTGCAACGATCGCAACAATTCCCCAGATGACCGCGCGGCTTCCCAGCCGGATCAGATCGCTAGCGACGATGGATGACCCCTGCATTGGCGCTCCTGCGCTGGAATTCTGTTTCATCGAAAATGGACTCGATTTGCCGAAGCGTCCAGCCAGAACGCGCGATCACAGGCTCCGCATAGCGTTTTGCTGCCTCAAGCGACCCACACGCCGATGCCGGCAACTCGATGATCCCGTATTGCAGTCTCAGTTCATTCGAGGCCGTCTGCCGCGCCTTGAAATCCGCAAAACACTGAGCAGAGGCGGGCGCTGTGAGCACTGCGCAGATCAGGAACACGACGGAGGGTACAGTGACTTTCATAAGGTGTTGGTGCGCTGAGTCTTGATGATATGCAATAACGATCAGGCATCTCTCAGCTTGCCTTATTCATCCAAATCGGCAGAATTAGCTAGAAAAATCCGTAAAGCTGTTTAGAATCAGTATTCTAGACGAAATCCGGCAGCAGTGTGCGGAATGCGCCACAGGTGAAATCCTGGAACCAGTCACGACGTGGTCCAACCGGTCTCTTCGCGAGATACTTGAACGCTGCGCGATCGTGGAGTGGATGTTGCCGCAGAATGGCAGCAATCGGGGCGATCTGATTGCTGAGGCTACACATCTTCGCGCATACCTTCGCAAGTTTTCAGTGATGGCAGAACAAGCCGCAGTTTATGCGGCAGAGCGGGCAGATCGGCAGGCGCGTCATACGCTGGACAGCTACGCCACGAAGGCCGCGGCGCGCGAGGCCAAGGCCAAGGCCAAGGCCAAGGCCAAGGCCAAGG
>SKSL01000056.1 GCA_007123015.1 Natronohydrobacter sp.
AAAACAGGTCACCCTGCGCGGCAAGTTTGTTATACTGCAGCAAAACAGAACAATCCGAGCAGAAACGGACAGGTTGACAGATGACAGCAGCGACCCCACGGCCAGAAGCGGCCGATAACCTTCGTTCGCGCATTATTGCAGATCCCGCATTGATCCTGGACGACAAGGATGTGATGCGCACGCTTGTGGCTGCCAGTGAGCGCGGCATGGGCGAGAATATCGTCGATCTGCGCGGCTTGGCGATGGAACGGTTGGAAACCCGCCTTGACCGGCTGGAAGAAACGCATCGCGCCGTGATTGCCGCCGCGTATGAGAACCTATCGGGCACCAATCAGATCCACCGCGCGATCCTGCGCATGCTCGATCCGGACCAATTCGAGGATTTTCTGCGCAATCTGGGCCATGACGTCGCGCAGATCCTGAATGTGGACGCGATCAAGCTGGTTCTGGAAAGCCCCGATGCAGGACCGGACCCCGCGCTGGAACGCATTTCAGACGTGCTCTGTGTGGTCAAACCGGGCTTTATCGAGAGATATATGAGCTCTGAACGTGGCCCCACAACCCGGCAGGTGGTACTGCGTCAGGCCATTCCAGAGACAGATGTGCTCTATGGGGTGAAAACCCCTGATCTGCGGTCTGAAGCCTGCATGCGTCTGGATCTGGGCAAGCATCGCATGGGGGGCATGCTGGTCATGGGATCGGACAATCCGCATATGTTCAAGCCCGGTCAGGGGACGGATCTGCTGTCCTTCTTCGCAGGTATCTTTGAAAGGTCCATGCGGCGCTGGCTGGCATGACCGCCGCGCTGCCAAGCGCCCAGATGCGCGATGCGCTGGCCCTCTGGCTTCAGGGCATGCGTGCTTTGAGCGGTGCCTCGGGCCATACTGTGGATGCCTATGCGCAGGATGTCGGCCAGTTTCTGGGCTTTCTGGCAGGGTATCACGGCGGCGCAGGTGGCCTGCGCCAGATCGCAGAGACTTCGCAGACTGACATGCGCGCCTGGATGGCCACTGAGCGCAATGCCGGGATCAGCAGTCGCTCACTTGCGCGCAAACTCTCGGCGGTCAAGAGCTTCGCGCGCTGGCTGGCGGAACGCGAGGGCTTCGATATCTCGGCGATCCTTGCAGCACGCGCCCCGAAATACAGCCGCAACCTGCCCCGCCCGCTCAGTGAGGCTGCCGCGCGAGAGGTCATCGCACTGGCCCCGCTGCAAAGCCGCGAAGACTGGACCGGCGCGCGCGATACAGCGGTGATCACGCTGCTTTATGGCTGCGGGTTGCGCGTGTCCGAAGCGCTTGGAATGATCGGGCGCGACCTGCCGCTGCGCGATGTGCTGCGGATCACAGGCAAAGGTGGGCGGGAACGGCTGGTGCCGCTTTTGCCTGCAGCGCGCGATGCCGTCGCAACCTATCTGCGCCTCTGCCCGCATGATTTGGTCCCGGATGCGCCGATCTTTCGGGGGACGCGCGGTGGTCCCCTCTCGCGCCGTCAGGTCGCGAAAGTGATGGAACAGACGCGGCTGCAACTGGGGCTGCCCGCAACGGCCACGCCCCATGCGCTGCGCCATTCCTTCGCGACGCATCTGCTTGGCGCGGGCGGCGATCTGCGCGCGATTCAAGAACTTCTGGGCCATGCCTCGCTGCAATCCACGCAGGTTTATACAGCCGTCGATACTGGCCGGTTGATGGAGGTCTACACAGCCTCGCATCCCCGCGCGCGAACGCAGAGGCAGTAATTGCATCCTCAGCCTGTCTCTGACACAGAACGTCCCGGACCTCAGCAAAGGATTTGACTGCGTGAGTATCAGCTGGAAAGCCTATCTGGTGCATCTGTTCACCGCGACCGGGGCCGTTTTCGCCATGCTGGCGCTTTTGGCCGCAGCGCAGGGCGATTGGGCGCTGATGTTCCTGTGGCTGGTCGTGGCTTTTATCGTGGATGGGATCGATGGCCCGCTCGCGCGGCGCTATCATGTCAAACAGAATGCCGCGACCATCGACGGTGTGCTGCTCGATCTGATCATCGATTATCTGACTTATGTCTTCATCCCCGCTTTCGCATTGTTTCAATCCGGGCTGCTGCCGGGCTGGACAGGATGGATCGCCATCATCGTGATCACTTTCACCTCGGTCCTGTATTTCGCCGATACCCGGATGAAGACCGAAGACAAATCCTTTCAGGGCTTCCCGGCCTGCTGGAACATGGCGGCCGTGGTGATCTTCGCCACACGGCCTGATTTCTGGATCATTCTGGCAATTGTCGCCTTTCTGGCCGTGGCCATGTTCACACCGCTGAAATTCATCCACCCTGTCCGCACCGCGCGCTGGCGCGAACTGTCCCTGCCCATGGCACTGATCTGGACGGGTCTGGCAGTCTGGGCCGCCTGGACGAATTTCGAGCAACCGCAAGCCGTGACTGTCGGGCTGGTCCTGACCAGCATCTACCTTGGCTCGGTGGGTATCCTGCAGCAACTCTGGCCCGCGCGGCGCTGAGCGCTTTCGCGCTTGCACCTCGGGCAGACCAAGCCTTATGGTCAGCGCGAAACAGACAGGAGAGCGACGCGCATGCAGATCAAGACTGTCGGAGTTGTCGGTGCAGGGCAGATGGGATCCGGCATCGCCCATGTCTTTGCCCTGTCCGGCTATGATGTGCTGCTCAATGACATTTCGGAAGAGGCCCTCGCCAAAGCCGTCACGCTGATCGACCGCAATATCGCGCGGCAGGTCACACGCGGCAAAGTGGCCGCCGAAGACAAGGCCAGCGCGATGACGCGCATCCGGACCACGACCAGACTGCCGGATCTTGGCCCGACAGATCTGGTGATCGAGGCCGCTACAGAGCGCGAAACGATCAAACAGGCGATTTTCGAGGATCTGCTGCCCCATATCCAGCCACATACGATCCTGACCTCCAATACCTCGTCCATCTCGATCACGCGGCTGGCCTCGCGCACGGATCGGCCCGAGAAATTCATGGGATTTCACTTCATGAACCCGGTCCCGGTGATGCAACTTGTCGAACTGATCCGCGGCATTGCCACAGATGAGGCCACCTACAAGACCCTGCTGGGCGTCGTCGACAGTCTGGGCAAGACGGCCGCCAGCGCGGAAGATTTCCCCGCCTTTATCGTCAATCGCATCCTGATGCCGATGATCAATGAAGCTGTCTACACACTCTATGAAGGGGTGGGGTCTGTCAAATCCATCGACGAATCGCTCAAACTGGGGGCCAATCACCCGATGGGCCCGCTGGAACTGGCCGATTTCATCGGGCTTGACACATGCCTTGCGATCATGAATGTCCTGCATGACGGGCTGGCGGACACAAAATACCGCCCCTGCCCACTCTTGACAAAATATGTCGAGGCCGGCTGGCTGGGGCGCAAGACTCAGCGCGGCTTCTATGACTATCGCGGCGAAACGCCTGTGCCGACCCGCTGAGCGGGCGTATCTTGCAGCATTTTCTTGCTGGAAATACTCAAATTCCCCCTCTCAGCCAGGCACAACACCGCCTGCGACGCGCGCCGCGCGCCACACTGCCTGACCGCTCTTGACCTGACCGCACGGAACATGAGTTAACCAGTCCATGGTCCGCGCATCCACCAGCAAACCTGCCCCTGCCAAGGCCCCGCGCAAGCGGCGGGTCTTCGCGCGTCTGGCGGATGCGATTTCATGGCTCTGGGGCAAGGTCCTGCGCCTGCTGGCGATCCTCTTCCTGCTCGCCGTGGGCTGGGTCCTGCTCTACCGTTTCGTGCCCCCACCCGGTGGCATCTACATGTTGCAGGAATATCGCCGTCTTGGCGAAATCCAGCGCGAATGGGTCCCGATGGAGCGCATCGCCCCCGTCATGGCCCGGTCGGTGATCGCTGCCGAGGATGCGAATTTCTGTCTGCATTGGGGGTTTGACATGGCCGAGATCCGGCGCGTGATCGCACAAGGCAGCAATCGCGGCGCCTCGACCCTGACCCAGCAGACGGCCAAGAATGTGTTCCTCTGGCACGGGCGCAATTTTACCCGCAAGGGGCTGGAATCCGGCTTCACTTTGCTGATCGAAGGGCTCTGGCCGAAACGCAGGACACTGGAAATCTACATGAACATCGCCGAATTCGACACTGGCGTCTTCGGTGTCGAGGCGGCTGCGCGCCACTATTTCCAGACCACTGCCGCTGATCTGACCCCGCTGCAAGCTGCGCGCCTGGCCGCAGTGCTGCCTGCGCCGCAAACCCGCGATGCGGCCAATCCGACGCAATTCCTGCGCAACCGGACGGCCTCGATCATGGATGGCGCAGCAACCATTGCCCGCGATGGTCGCGC
>SKSL01000023.1 GCA_007123015.1 Natronohydrobacter sp.
CGCGACCACCTCTGTCCTGACAGGGTCTTGATCGTCTGTCTTAGAGATTGCCGCCAGTCTGCAGCCATGCGATCAGCCGCTCCTTGAAGGCCTGATCGACATTCGGCCCTGACAGGGTCAGAACAGGTTTCAGATACCCACCCGAGATCTGCAGCCGCACCCCCGGGGCCGGGTCAAGACAGGCCGCCGGTTCCGGGGCGCGCCGCGCTGCACCTTGTGCCGGGCTGTCACAGGCGGGCAAGGGCTGCGGCGGGGTGGCTTCAGTGGCGACAGGGTTGGCCGCTGGTGCCGGGGTGCGCCCCGCGGCCAGTGCCGCTTCCAGCACCAGCCGTTCGGCTTCGGCACTGTCCGGGCTGGCGGCGGCCAGTGCGGCGCGCAGCTGATCCGCAAACCCTGCCTCTTGCTCAAGCCTGCGCGCCAGCGCCAGACCCAGCCGTTCGCCCAGATCGCCCGGAAAGCGCAGCACCCCTTCCAGCGCGGCCACGACCCCCAGAAAGGCCCTGATCTTCGAGCGGCGCGCGCGCGAGCCATGCGCAAACAGCTTTTGCAGCGCAGTCCTGGTATCGGAAAAGACACCGGCCTCGACGGCGCGCGCCACGATCCGCGCGCGCTCGAAATGCGACAGGCCCAGCCGGATCTCGTTTTCCTCGACCATGGCCTGATAGGCGTCGCCGGCTGTCTCGGGGCGGCGCAGGATCGCCAGCACAGTGGCAAAACGTGCTGCACCTGTTTCAGCATGCAGCTGCTTGAGCGCGGCCATGCGCCGCCAGCCCGAGATCAGCCCGAACTGCCCCTCGCCCAGAGCCGTGACCTCGATCGGCACCTGCTGGCCGCGCGCGCGCAGGCTTTCGACCAGGGCAGTCTGCGCTGTGTCCTCCAGCCCGATACGGTCGCGCAGCAGATGGTCCAGCACGATCGCATCAAGCGGCAGCTTCTGGATCAGACGGCCTTCGGAGCGGGCATCGAGCAAGGCTGTGCGCATGTCTTCAAACGCCGCTTCGCGCGCCGCTTCCTGCGCCACACGCGCAATCGGTGCCCCGACAGAGGGCAGGGCGGATGTTGGCGCGGGCGTGCCTGGATCAGGTAGCGCGCCCACCTGTGGCACAGGGTCCAGACGTTTGCGTTTCGCCATTGCGTGGCCTCCTCAAATGTTTCGCGCGCGAAACATTTCGCGCAATCAGGGTCCCCGGGCAGGGTCCCCGGGCAGGATCAGCTGGCTGCCGTGTCAGCAGTCTTGCTTGGGGCCGTGCCCGGGGCCGCATCGCGAGCGCGTTCATCCCGCCGCCAGACCCCGTAGATCAGCTTTTTCACACTGGCCCAGGTCTCGTCGAATGTGGCGCGCCCGCGCATATAGGTGTCGCGGTTGAAATCACGGTAATCGGCCTCGTATATCCCATTGACGGTTTCGCCGGCCTGACCAATGAGTGCGGTGTACTCCTGCCGCCAGGGCATCAGGCGCGGCCCCAGCCAAGCCTGCATCAGCCCGGCCATTTCCGCCTGCTGGCTGGCATCATAGCGCGTGACAATGGCCTCTACAGCGTCCCATTCAAATGCCAGCTCGTCCCGCCCCAAGGCGCGCGCGGCGATATTCTCGCCCTCTTCGATCGAGGCGAAGGTCGCATGCAGCATATCGAAGAACCGCCCTGTGGAATCGAATTCGAGAAAGGACGCACCGGTCGGCACCAGCAGGATATCGGCCGCAGCCAGACCATTGATGGTCAGATAGCCAAGCGCCGGGGGCGTGTCGAGAAAGACCAGATCATAGTCATCAAGGATCCCGTCTTCGGCCAGCACATCGGTCAGCGCATCCCAGAGCTTCCAGCCGCGCGCGGCCATGCGCCAGACCGGGATCTGGAACTCGGCCCAATAGAGGTTCAGCTGCGCCCCGATCAGATCGATATTGGGCCAATGCGTTTTCTGGATCAGCTGCGCGCTGCGGGTTTTCAGCGCTTCAGCCAGCGTGTCATCAAGTGGCTGGGGCGGATCGCCGCGCGCCGCGCGGGCGCGGTTTTCACTTTGCAGATGGGTGGCGTAATGGCGGGCCAGCAGGGGAAACACAGTTTGCCACTCATCCGCGACCTGCCCGCCCAGGATCGAGCTCATCGAGCCCTGGCTGTCGAGATCGATCACCAGCACCTTGTAGCCATCAAGCGCGGCCGACATTGCCAGATGCGCACAGGTGGATGTCTTGCCCACTCCGCCCTTGAAATTCGCCACTGCGATCAGTTTCGCAGGCAGGCCCTTGGGGCGATAGGGCAGATAGTCTTTGCGCTTCGCGCCTTCCTGTCCGAAGAACGCACGCAGGCGCAGCACTTCATCCAGCGTAAACCATTTCGCGCCGCCTTCGGTTTCCGACACGCCTTGTGGCAGGTCCGGATTGGCGCGTAAGACGCGGCGGAAATGGGCCGGGGCGACCGGGATCAGGTAGCGGGTGATTTCCCAGGTCGAGAAACGCCGCAACTGCTTCTGGCCCTGCGCATCTGCGCCGCGCGCGCGCAGATCGTCCCGTCCGCGCTGGCAGATCGCGGCCAATGTCGCGAAATCTGTTGTGCCCAGTCCTGGCGCGATTTCCTTGAGGGCCTGATCGGGGGAGATGTTGAAATAGGGAGGGGGCGATTCGATGTTCGGGGCCATGTTGCACCTGCCATGTGCTATGTTTTTCGCTTTATACCATAAAACATGATATATTGAATAAAACCCAGCACAAATCCTTTTTTCTAAGTAAAATCAGATGCTTTTGTGCAACGGCTGTCTGCTGCTTATGCCAGCCTGTTGGTGTTATAATCTTGTTATAATATGTTAAGCACTGAAAATCACTATTTAAGCTCATGATTTTAAATCATTATATCGGGTGATGGTGACTCTGGAACCCCGAAACTGTGACTCTGATCCCACGCTGATGCGACTCTGATCCCCCGAAGGCGGACTGGCTTTGGCTGGACGGAAGCTGTGGATAACTCTAGAGTGGGCGTCAATGAAACCCCGATACCCCGGCAGGGGGTAGGCTGATAAAAACCGGCAGGCAGAATGGCAGGTCCCGCATCCGCAGACAGGGCACAGGCCCGCTTACCCGACCGCCATCCGACTGCGGATTTCTTCATTTGTGACATCTTTGACGCTTTGCCCAAGGATGACATGGCGACCATGGAACACCCGGTCTTTTCACTCTCGACCCGGCCGGATCTGCGTATTCTGCGCTACAGCCATAACGGGGTCGATGTGACTGTCACCCCTTCGGTCAAAGGGCTGGCCACGCTGTTTGACAAGGATATCCTGATCTTCTGCATCAGCCAGCTGATGGCTGCGCTCAATGCGGGCCGGGCGGTGTCGCGCCAGTTGACGCTGAAGGCGCATGATCTGCTGGTGGCCACCAATCGCGAGACCTCGGGCGACAGTTACCGCCGCTTGCGCGACGCCTTCGAGCGGCTTGCCGGCACGCGCATCACCACCAATCTGGCCACCGGCGGCCAGGAGATCACGCAAGGTTTCGGGCTGATCGAGTCCTGGCAGATCACCCGCCACAGCCGGGGTGGGCGGATGGTCTCGGTCTCGGTCACCTTGTCGGACTGGTTGTTTCGCGCAGTGCTGTCAAAATCCGTGCTGACCCTGAGCCGCGACTATTTCACCTTGCGCAAACCGCTTGAACGCCGCGTCTATGAACTGGCGCGCAAGCATTGCGGGCGGCAGGCCGAATGGCAGATCTCGGTCGCTGTGCTGCACAAGAAATCCGGCTCGAATTCGCCCCTGCGGGTGTTTCGTGCCATGCTGCGCGCGATGATCGCAGCGGATATCCTGCCCGATTACCAGCTTGAAGAACTGCCCGGGGACATGCTGCGCGTCACCCCGCGCGTGGTCTTGCGCGCGGATCTCCAGGCCGATCAGGGCCCGCCCCTGCGCGCACAGACGCTGGAAGAGGCCCGCGCCATGCTGCCCGGCATCGATATCTATGCAGTTGAAGCCGAATGGCGGGCCTATTGGGCGCGCACAGGCCGCCCGCGCCTGCGCGCCCCGGATCGCGCCTTTCTGGGCTTCGTGGCCAATTGGCGCCCGCGCTGAGGGCTGTAAATGTTTCGCGCGCGAAACATCTGACCCAGAGCCTGTTGCGCGCCTGCGGATGAAGGCAGACCGCTCTGGCCCCTGCAGCCCGGCCCTTGCGGATGGGGCAGGCCCCATCCGCAAGGCCTGTCATCAGCGGCTCATGGCGCGCGAATGGCGGCCAGAAAGCCTGCGCAGGCCTGATCGGCATGGGCCTGCGCTGCAAAGGGGGGGGCAGCAGGGGCTGTCGCGGCCCGGACCA
>SKSL01000170.1 GCA_007123015.1 Natronohydrobacter sp.
GCCCGCAACGGACTGCCCAAGGCCACCCCCGATGCCGAGCAGCCGCTCGCAAACCATATGGTTGCGCTGATCTTCGAGAAACCCTCGACCCGCACCCGCGTCAGTTTCGATGTCGGTGTGCGCCAGATGGGCGGGCAGACCATGGTGCTGTCGGGCAGTGAAATGCAGCTTGGTCATGGCGAAACCATCGCCGACACGGCCCGCGTGCTGTCGCGCTATGTCGATCTGATCATGATCCGCACATTCGAGGAATCTGTGCTGCAGGAACTGGCCGAATATGCCAGCGTGCCGGTCATCAACGGTCTGACCAACCGCACCCATCCCTGTCAGATCATGGCCGATATCCAGACTTATGAGGAACATCGCGGCCCGATCACAGGGCGCAAGGTGGTCTGGTCGGGCGATGGCAACAATGTCTGCGCCTCTTTCCTGCATGCTGCAGGCCAGTTCGGGTTCGATTTGATCTTCACAGGACCGGAAGCACTGGATCCCGACTCGGAATTCGTGGCGCTCGCCCGCGACCAAGGGTCCAAGATCGAGATCATTCGCGACCCGGTTCAGGCCGTGGCCGGGGCAGATCTGATCGTCACCGATACCTGGGTCAGCATGCATGACAGCCAGTCGAATCGCGAGCGTCGCCATAACCTGCTGCGCCCCTATCAGGTCAATGACGCGCTGATGCAGCATGCCAAGCCTGACGCGCTGTTCATGCATTGCCTGCCGGCCCATCGCGAGGAAGAAGTCACCAATTCAGTGATGGATGGCCCGCAATCGGTTGTGTTCGACGAGGCAGAGAACCGCCTGCACGCCCAGAAGGCCGTGATGCGCTACTGTCTTGGGGTCTGATCCGACAGCCGCGCGCATTGCCCGAAATTGGCGCAATGGCCCGCTTGCGCGGCGCTGTGGGCTTGCATCGGCGGGGAATTGCTGCATCTAATCGCAGCATAAAAACCACCCCAACAGAGAGATCCCGATGTCCCTGCGTCCTGTTCTTGCTGTCGCGCTTGGCGCGGCCTTGTCCCTCTCGCCTGCGCTGGCTGTGGAAAACACACCCGACGATCCGCGCCTGATGACGCCTGGCCAGTTGACCGTCGGCACTTCGGACCCGGTGTTCCCGCCCTGGATGCTGAACAATGACCCCGCCAGCGGTGAGGGGTTCGAGAGCGCGCTGATCTATGAGCTCGCCGCCGAGATGGGGTTCGCGCCTGAGCAGGTGGTCTGGGTCGCGCAGACCTTCGAGCAGATCATCGCCCCCGGCCCCAAGCCCTTTGATTTCGCCATCAATCAGGTCTCGGTGACCGAAGCGCGCGCCGAAGTCGTGACCTTCAGCCAGATTTATTTCCAACCCGACAAGGCCGTGATCGCGCTGCCCGGCTCGCCTGTGATCGGGGCGTCCAGCTACGCCGAGCTGCAGGATGCGCGCTGGGGGGCCACGATCGGGACGACGGATCTGGGCTATCTGGAAAACGTGCTCGGGGCCACTGGCGTCATGGTCTATGACGATCAGGTGGGCGTGTTCCAGGCCATGCAGGCCGGTCAGATCGACGCGACTGTGGCAGCGCTGCCGACGGCGCTTTTCGCGACAGCGGTGCAGATCCCCGAAGCGGGTATCGTGGCGATCCTGCCTGCCGACGAGAATGATCGCGGCCATGGTCTGCTGTTCGAATTCGGAAATCCGCTGGTCGAGTGGGTCGATGCGGCCCTGTCAGAGGTCATCGCGCGCGGCACAGTCGATGAGCTGGTCGCCACATGGCTGGTCGCCGATCCGGATCTGCCGATCATCACTGAATAAGCGTGCCCGATCCCATGCCCCAAGCAGGCAGCGGCCACCGCCTCTGCCCGCCCCCAGAAGGCCCGCCGCCCCGCCCGCGCAAGGCGGGCTTTGACTGGCGCGCGGCCTTCATGCCGGGGCTGATCTCGTCCGCCTCGATCATCGTGGTCTTTGGCACGCTGGCCTGGCTTGTGACCAGCGCCGATCAATGGCCGCGCATCAAGGCGCAATTTTTCAATATCGACCATATGATCGCGGCCGCCCCGCGCGTAGCCCAAGGGTTTCTCACGAACCTTCAGGTCTGGCTGATTGCGCTCGCCTGCATCGCGGTCTGGGCACTGGTGCTTGCGGTGCTGCGGTCCCTGCGCGGCCCGGTCTTTGCGCCCTTCCGGTTGATGGTCGTGCTATATATCGATTTCTTTCGCGGTGTGCCTGCGCTTCTTCTGGTGATCCTGTTTGGCTTCGGGATCCCGGCGCTGAACATTCCCGGCCTGCCCAATTCGGGCCTGTTCTGGGGCGGGGTCGCGATGGTGCTCAGCTATTCCGCCTATGTGGCCGAGATCTACCGCTCGGGCATCGACGCCGTGCATGAAGGCCAGCGCGCCGCCGCCAAATCGCTGGGCCTGAGCGAGTGGCAGACGCTGATCTACGCGATCCTGCCGCAAGCGCTGCGCAATGTACTGCCTGCGCTGATGAATATCGTGGTCGCGCTGCAAAAGGACGTGGCGCTTCTATCCGTGATCGGCGTGCGCGATGCTGTGCGCGAGGCGCAGATCTACACGGCTACCACCTTCAACTATTCCTCGCTTGTGGTCGCGGCGCTGCTGTTCCTTCTGGCCACCATTCCGATGGCGCGGATCGCCGATTGGGTCAACCGGCGCGACCGGGCGCGGCGTTTGCAGATGGCGGGGTGAGATGTCTGAAATCGCGATCCGTGGCCTGACCAAGTATTTCGGCACAAACCTGGTGCTCGACCGGGTCGATCTGGACATCAAGGCGCATCAGGTGGTCTGTCTGATCGGCGCGTCCGGGTCTGGCAAATCGACGCTCTTGCGCTGCATCAACCGGCTGGTGGAACCGGATGCGGGCACGATCACGCTCGACGGTGTGGCAAATGACGCGCCACAATTTGGGCGCACCGGATTGCAAAGCAAGGTCGGCATCGTGTTTCAGTCCTACAACCTGTTTCCGCATCTGACGGTGCTGGCCAATCTGACACTTGCGCCCTGCAAGGTGCGCGGCATGCCCCGACGCGACGCCGAGGCACGCGCCCATGAGGTGCTCGCCCGGTTCGGGATGGAGCGTTTCGCGCGGACTTATCCCGAGCAACTTTCGGGCGGGCAGCAACAGCGCGTGGCGATTGCCCGCGCGATGATGACCACACCGGATGTGCTTCTGCTAGATGAGGTGACCGCCGCGCTCGACCCTGAACTGGTGGGTGAAGTGCTGGCGATCATCCGCGATCTGAAGACACGCGGTCTGACCATGGTGATCGTCACGCATGAAATGGGGTTCGCGCAGGCCGTGGCGGATCGGGTCTGTTTCCTGTCTGGCGGTCGCATCATCGAGGAAGGCCCGCCCGAGGCAATCTTCACCCGCCCGCTGCACCCCACAACCCAAGGCTTTCTTGCCCGCGTGCTGGAGCCGGGCCAGAGTTAACCCCAGCCCGGCCCTTGTGTTTCGGCCCTGTCGCTCAGGCCGCAGCAGGCAGTGCCTGCGCTTGCGGTTTGCCGAAATGGCGACGGTTCAGATGCCAGACCAGCCAGATCATCGCGGCCTGCGAGGCCAGAGCGATGGCGGTCAGCGCCCAGAAGGTCGGTCCGAATTTCACGATCAGACCCGCATCGACCAGCCCGCGATTGATGAAGAAATGCAGCAGCACCGCAAAACCGACACCGGGGCAGACCAGCGCATAGGAACCGGGCGAGTTTTCAGTCCCGAAGAGGAAGCGCTTGGCATAGCCCTGACGGATCAGCACCAGCCCTGCGAACATCAGGAAGAGCACCTGCACCGACAGGAATTTCGCGAGCGTCACCAGCGTTTCCCCGGCCAGCGCAGCGGACCCGAAGTGTTCGTGCAGGCCGTGGCTCTGGCGCAGGCTCAGGATGCCCAGCACGGCCAGCAGCGGCACGATGATCGAGAGCGTCGGCGCAGTTTCCGGGTTCGCGCCGTTTTCCATCATCGACCGCAGCCCCAGTACCATCGCGACCACGGCAATCAGCCCCGATGTCATCAGGAAGAAGGTCGAGAAGATCAGCCCCAGCGCCGAGACTGCAGGCACTGTGCTGAGCGCCGCAGGGGCCGCCAGACCGACACCGACCATGGCAAAGGCGAAAGCAGGCAGGATCTGGCCAAAGTTATTATTGGCTGCACAGTTGAACCCACCTTCAGTCAACACCCGGCCCAGAAAGCCACCATAGAGCTTGAACGCATAGGCCCCGATCGCAAGGAAGGCGATCATCGCCAGCGGGAACAGATATTCCACGACCGACCACAGCCCCGGCACGAAGACCATGCCCA
>SKSL01000216.1 GCA_007123015.1 Natronohydrobacter sp.
CTTTGGGCCACGGAACAGGTCGATGCATCAGCCCCTTTCGGGCGGCTGCTATCCTTGGGCTGCTGAGCGCGCGGCCATCAGCGCCGCCATGCGGGCATGGGCCGAGACAGTGGTCGGGTCAAAGGTCAGGTCATGGATCTCGATCTTGCGGGCAAGGCTGATCTTCTGCAACTGCCGCTCGGTCAGGGGTTCCGTGAACAGCGTCACGGCAATCATCGCCCGCTCTTGCGCATCGAGCGCCAGCAGTTCCGGCCCGTCATCCGACTGGACCGAGACCAGCGTGAAAGGCGGCACGCGCATCAACTCGGATTGCTCGATCACCAGATGCAGCCGCCCTGATGAAATCCCACGCCCTGCGGCGATCTTCGACAGGATCTGCCGCGCGCGCTGGGCCAAAAGGTCAAGCCCGGCATCAGCCTCATCGCCCGACACCAGCGCCGCGCGCTTGTCGCGCGACACGCGCATGAATTTTGCCTCGAACAGATGGATCGCGATCAGCATCAGCACCGGGGCCTGTGCGATCACGATGGCATATTGCGGCAAGGCAAAAGCGGCGATCACGAAGGGGGTGAGCACGAGCGCGTAGCGCAGCACTTCCGTCTCGAAAATCATCCGCGCCAGCATCCCCCAGCCCTGACGCTTGGGCCAGAGGGTCGTGCGCGCCAGATAGCGGCGCGGCACCCAGCGGATGCTCAGGGGCTCGGTATTGCGCACTGTGTCGGGGCTGAGGATGAACATGGCCAGAGAATGGCGCAAAACCGGCCCGGTTCAAGCCTGCAGATTGGGCAATGCGCGGATGGCTTTGCGCTTTGACCTTGCCCATGCGCGGATTTGGCGACACATTCGGCGTATGAGCATCACACCATTTCCTTCATGGCCCGATATGGCCGCTGATCTGATCGCGGTCGCTGCCGGGCGTGCGCCAGCAGATACGGTCATCACCGGCGGCCAGTTGGTCAATGTCCAGACGCGCGAGATCCTTGACGGTTGGCAGGTCGCCATCACCAAGGGGCGCTTCGCTTATGTCGGGCCGGATGCCAGCCATTGCATCGGGCCTGCGACCGAGGTGATCGACGCCAAGGGCCGCTATCTGATCCCCGGTCTGTGCGACGGGCATATGCATATCGAATCGGGGCAGCTGACCCCTGCCGAATTCGCGGCAGCCGTGATCCCGCATGGCACCACCACCATGTTCGTCGATCCGCATGAGATCGCGAATGTGCTGGGGCTGCGCGGCGTGCGGCTGATGCATGACGAAGCGCTTTTGCAGCCTGTGAACATCTATGTGCAGATGCCGTCCTGCGCGCCCTCTGCGCCGGGGCTGGAGACGACAGGGTTCGAGATCACGCCGGAAGATGTGGCCGAGGCGATGCAATGGCCCGGCATTATCGGTCTGGGCGAGATGATGAATTTTCCGGGCGTGATCCATGCTGACCCGAAGATGCTGGCCGAGATTGCCGCGACGCAACGCGCGGGCAAGACCGTGGGCGGGCATTATGCCGCGCCCGATCTGGGTCCGGCCTTTCATGCCTATGCAGCCGGTGGTCCCGCCGATGACCATGAAGGCACGCGCGAAGAGGATGCCATCGCCCGGATGCGCCAAGGCATGCGCGCCATGCTGCGCCTGGGCAGTGCGTGGTATGATGTGAAGACCCAGATCACGGCTGTGACCGAGAAGGGGTTGGACCCGCGCAACATGATCCTGTGCACGGATGATTGCCATTCTGGCACGCTGGTCAATGACGGGCATATGAACCGCGTGGTCCGCCATGCCATCGACTGTGGCGCCGATCCGCTGGTGGCGCTGCAGATGGCCACGATCAACACGGCGACCCATTTCGGGCTGGAACGTGAGCTGGGCAGCATCGCCCCGGGGCGGCGGGCGGATCTGATCTTGACCTCGGACCTGCGCAGCCTGCTGATCGAACAGGTTTATGCGCGCGGGGTGCTGGTGGCCGAAAACGGGCGGCTGCGGGTCGCGTGCCCGCATCTCGACTGGCCCGCAGATGTGCGCCAGACAGTGAACTTGGGCAAGACGCTTGGGGCAGAGGATTTCGCGATCTCGGCCCCAGAAGGTGCGGCAGAGGTTCAGGCGCGCATCATCGGTGTCGTCGAAAATCAGGCGCCCACACGCGCGCTGACCGCGCGGATGGCTGTGACCGGGGGGCAGATCATGGCAGACCCCGCACGCGACATTGCGCAGATCGCGCTGGTCGAGCGGCATCGCGGGACAGGCGGCGTGGTCAATGCGCTGGTCTCGGGCTTTGGCTATCAGGGGCGGATTGCGCTGGCCTCGACTGTGGCGCATGACAGCCATCACATGATCACGGTCGGCACCTGCCCCGAGCAGATGGCGCTGGCCTCGAACCGGCTGGGGGACTTGGGCGGCGGGGTGACGCTCTGGCGCGATGGGGTGGAACTGGCCCATATCGCGCTGCCGATTGCGGGGTTGATGTCAGACAGCCCTGCGGCAGAGGTGGCAGCGCAGGCCGATCAACTGGGCCGCGCCATGGCAGAGTGTGGTTGCACGCTCAACAATGCCTTCATGCAGCATTCGCTGCTGGCGCTGGTGGTGATCCCGGAATTGCGGATCTCGGATTTGGGGCTGGTGGATGTGACGCGCTTCGAGATGACCGAACTCTTTATCTGAGTCCCATCCGAAGCGGCTGCCTTACAGCCGCCCATGCCATAAGCTTACGGGCAGGGCACAATCGCATAGCTGCTGGTTGCGTCCATGATCTGGCGGCTGACGCGTCCGGACCAATCGCGCTGGGTCATGACCAGCACGCGGCCCTGCTTGGGCGTGTCGAAATCCGCCAGACAGTCGCGATCATAGAGCGTGGCCTCCAAGCCCCGGATCGCAACAGGGTTGCGCAGCGTGCAGGTTTCTTCGCAATAGTCGATGGTCATGCCCCGAAAAGGCAGAAACCTGTCCATGCAGCCCCCTTCGAGTGTGTCCACGCAATAGCCGGTCAGCGAATTGGCTGCGACTGTGCCTGTTGAAACCGTCAGGCCAAGCGCAAGACCGAGCGCCAGAGATGCTTTGGGAACTTTCATCTGCCCTCCGTGATCTATACGGCAGCAGCATAAGCCCGGCCTTGCCCCATGTCACGCGGAAGCGGTCCAGATTGCGCGGGATCAGGTCAGTTCCAGCACGATCTTTGCTGCCCCCACGCGGCCAGCGTCCAGATCCGCGAAAGCCCCCACGCCTTGGGCAAGCGGTCGGGTTTCGACCCAGTCAAGCGGCCCCAGCGCGCCCTGCGCCAGCGCGTCAAGTGCTGCGGCGAAATCCTCGGGTGTGTAGCAATAGCTGCCGGTCAGGGTGATTTCCTGCAATGTGATGCGGCGGATGTCGTAACCGTCCTGCCCCGGCAGCAGGCCCACATGCACGATCACCCCACCGGGCCGCACAAGGCGCGAAGCGGTTTGCCGCGTGGCCACAGCGCCCACAGCATCGATGATCAGATCATAGGCGCTCTCGCCCGGATCGTGACTGTTGGGGTCAAAGGGGGTGATCCCGGCCGCATCCGCCAGCAAGCCGCGCCGACCCGGATGCGGTTCAGCCAGATCGACCGCCGCCGCGCCCCTGTGCCGTGCGATGAGCGCAGCGGCCACCCCGATGGCCCCAGCGCCCTGCACCAGAACGCGCGGGCGCGGCTGTACCAGCTTTTCCAACCCGATCCGCACTGCATGCCAGGACACGGCCACAGGTTCGCTCAGGGATGCTGTGCGCATCTCCATCCCATCTGGCACAGGCAGAAGATTGCGTTCGGGGATGGTGACATACTCTGCGAAAGCACCGGGACGGGGCGGCATCGAGATGATCGCGCGGGTGGGGGACAGATGCGGGCGGCCTGCTTTGGCCACAGGGCAATCCTGGTCCACCACCAGCGGGTTGATTGCGACGCGCGCGCCTGCGGCGGGGCCAGAGGCGATGACGCCTGCGGCTTCATGCCCCAGCACCAGCGGGGCAGGGCGGCGCGCATCATGGCCGTGATAGGCATGCATGTCAGACCCGCATATGCCCACCGCCTGCACGCGCACCAGCACTTCGCCGGGGGCGGGCACGGGGATGGGCGCATCGGTCAGCACCATCTTATTGGGGCCGGTATAGACCAGCGCCTGCATTTGCTTGCTCATTTCGCTGTAAACCCCCCGTCAACGAACAGAGTCTGCCCTGTGATGTAGCTGGAAGCATCCGAGCACAGGAACACCGTTGCTCCGTACAGGTCTTCCAGAACTCCGTTCCGCCCGATCGCCGTGCGCGCGGCATTGGCCTGTGCAAGCTCCGGGTCATTGAAAACCGGCGCAGTGAGCGGGGTCGGGAAGAAGCCCGGCGCAATCGCGTTGCAGGTGATGTCATGGGCCGAGAATTCCTGCGCCATGGCGCGGGTCAGTTGCACGATCCCGCCTTTCCCAGCCCCATAGGGGGCAGAATTGGCGAAGGCGCGCTGCGATTGCAGGGACGCGAGGTTCAACACCCGTCCCCAGCCCCTTGCCATCATCCCCGGCGCCAGATGTTGGACCAGCAAAAACGGCGCGCGCAGATGCAGCGCCATATGCAGGTCGAACGCCTCTGGTGTGACGCTCAGGTAAGGGTCGCGCAGGTTCACACCAGCAGCATTGATCAGGATATCCACGGTACCTGCGCTTACGGCCAGTGCTTTCAGCTCCTGCGCGTTGGTCAGGTCGCAAGGATGGCCCTGCGCAGCGATCCCATCGGCGGCAAGATCGGCACAGGCTGTGTCGAGCTTGGCCTGATCGCGCGCGGCCAGATGCACCTCTGCCCCCTGCATCCCCAAAGCGCGGGCCATGGCAAGCCCGATGCCCGAATTGCCGCCCGTCACCAGCGCGCGCCGCCCGGACAGGTCGAAAAGCGCATCAAGCCTGGGCATGGCGGCGCTCCTCAAGTTCTGCCGCCGCGATCAGGACATCGGCGATCGCGTTGCAGTCTCCACTGCTTAGCCCCAAAGGCAGACGGATGTCGCAAAGCGTGGCCTGCACGGCGCAGGCGCGCGGTGCATCTATGGCCTCGACGCCGGGCCATTGCGCGGGGTTGGAACTGTAGCCTTCGGGGATGTCTGCGCCAAACCACTTGACCCAGACGCCCGCCGCGCGGCAGGCGTCGACATAGGCGCGCATCTGCGCAAGTGACCGGCCCGGCAGGCGAAATTGCAGCGAGCTTTGCGCATAGGCCTCGGGCTGGGGCCGCGTGGGCAGCGCGAAGCCGGGCACCTGCGCCAGTCGTGCGGCGATCCGGTCATGGCTGGCATTCCAATCCGCGACACGGCCCGGCAGGAGCGCCAGTTGCGGCAGCGCCAGTGCGGCGACCAGCGGTCCCATCCGCATCGAGTAATTCCCGCAACGCTTGCGCCAGCGCGCCATCACGGCGTCAGGCGGCACAGTGCCGTTCTGCGCGTAAAGCATGTAGCTGCCCGAATGCAGGATCGCCTGCGCGGCCACGTCATCATCGTCAGTTACCAGTATCCCGCCTTCGCCCGCATTCACATGCTTGCCCGACTGGAAGCTGAAACAGCCCGATTGCCCGAAAGTCCCTGCCTGCTGCCCGTTCCAGGCCGCACCCAGCGTATGCGCGCAATCCTCGATCAATGTGATCCCTTCAGCGCGGCACAGTGCCTGCAACGCGTCCAGATCGCACAGATGTCCGCGCATATGCGACAGCATCAGCACCCGCGCCCCCGAGGCCCGCGCCTTCACGCGCAGATCATCCAGATCGATCACCAGATCCTCGGTGATCTCGACCAGCACAGGGCGCGCGCCGATATGATCCAGCGCGCCAGGCACAGGCCCCAGCGTGAAAGCGTTGAGCAGGACCGGATCGCCCGGCCGTACCCCCGCCGCTTTCAGCGCCAGGAACAGGGCCGATCCGCAGGAATTCAGCGCAACCGCATAGCGCCGCCCCATGAGCCGCGCAAATTCACGCTCCAGCTCAGCGACCACGCCGCCATTGCCGCCGGCTTCCGCGTAGCGATGCAGGCGGCCAGAGGCGATCAGCGCCGGTGCGCTGGCCTGCGCGCTGTCTGGAATTTCCGGCGGGCGGCCCAGATCCGGCATTGGCTTCATGGCTCAGACCGACTCGACTGGCGCGCCAAGGTCGAAATTATGCCCCGGATAGTATTTCGCGACACGCACATCGGCGGTCCGGGCATGGGCTTCCATCCCTTCCAAGCGCGAGATCCGGGCCGTGCGGATGGCCAGCTCCTTGCTGGCTTCGCGATCGGCCTGTTGCCATGTCAGTGGCTTGAGGAATTTATGCACCGACAGCCCCGCCGAATAGCGCGCAGCATATTTCGTGGGCAGAATATGGTTCGGGCCAGAGCATTTGTCACCGTAAGCCACAGTCGTTTCCTCGCCCACGAAGAGCGAGCCGTAATTGGTCAGGTTCGCCATCCACCAGTCCAGATCAGCGCAATGCACTTCCAGATGCTCGGACGCGTACTCGTCTGACACCTGCACCAGTTCTTCGCGCGTATCGCAGAGCACGACCTCGCCATAATCGCTCCAAGCCGCATCAGCCGCTTCGCGCGCTGGCTCTGGCAGGGTCGCGATCAGCTCTGGCACGCGAGCCATGACGGTTTCCGCCAATGCCCTGTCATCGGTGAACAGCCATGCGGGCGATTCATGCCCATGTTCCGCCTGTCCGACCAGATCGACAGCGACAATTTCCGCATCAGCGGTCTTGTCAGCGAGGATCCCGATCTCGGACGGGCCGGCGAACACGTCAATGCCGACCTTTCCAAACAGCATGCGCTTGGCTTCGGCCACGAATTTGTTGCCCGGTCCGACGATCACATCGGCCGGTTTGCCCGTGAACAGCCCGTAAGCCATGGTCGCAATCGCCTGCACGCCGCCAAGGGTCATGACGATATCCGCGCCTGCTTCGCGCATGGCATACAGCACATAGGGGTGCATTGCACCGCCCCGGAAAGGCGTCGAGCAGGCGATGACTGTCTTGACCCCTGCGGCCTTGGCCGTCGCGACCGACATGATGGCGGATGCGATATGCGCATAGCGCCCGGTCGGCACATAGCAGCCTGCCACGTTGCAGGGCACCCATTTCTGGCCTGTGACCAGCCCTGAGGGCATGGTCATCTGGAAATCGGAAACCGATTTGCGCTGGGCGTCTGCGAAGGCGCGCACTTGCTCGACGGCGAACGCAATATCTTCCTTGACCTGCTCGGGCACCTCAGCGGCGCGCGCGTCCATCTCTTCGCGGCTGACCAGAATATCCCCGCCCCATTTATCCAGACTCTCTGCATAGGACCGGACCGCCGCTTCGCCTTCAGCTTCGATCTTGGCCAGCATTTCGGACACGACGGCTTGCGCGTGGCCCGACTCGGTTTCCGGGGTTTTCGAGGCTTTCTTGAGGTAGGTAATCGCCATGCTCGAAGGCTCCTGAAGCTGAAAAAGGATGGATGTAAGCGCTTTCATTTATTTCGCGCTTTGAGTCAACCCGAATCCACAACAGGATTGTGAAAACGCCTAATTTCTGTCATTCCTATGATGAAATTTTTCAGAGATCCGCCGAATGCCGTCCCTTCGCAAACCCACCTTGCATGATCTGGCGCGCGAGACGGGCGCGTCGCTTGCGACTGTGTCGCGGGCGCTGGCGCAGCCCGATCTGGTGCGCCCGGAAACGCGCGCGCGTATCCTTGAGGCAGCTGCGCGGCTGGGCTATGTGCCCAATCGCAAAGCGCGGGCGCTGGCCTCGGGGCAGTCGCAAAGCATCGGGGTAGTGGTGCCGACGCTGAATTCGCCGATCTTCTCGGCCTGTCTGCAGGACATGCAACGTGTCTTCAGTGCGCAGGGCTATCAGATGCTGATTGCTGCGCATGAATATGATGCGGCAAGCGAGCTTGCTGCGCTGTCGCAACTGTTGTCACATGGGGTGGACGGGCTGATCGTCGTGGGGGCCGCGCGCCCTGCTGCGACCTGGACCCTGATTGAAAGCGCCGGGGTGCCGCTGGTGCAGCTTTGGGAAGGCGCATGCGCGTATGATTGCGTTGGTGTGGACAATCATGCCGCCGGGACAGTGATCGCGCGTCATCTGTTGGGGCTGGGCCACCGCCATATCGGAGTGATTTGTGGTCATCCCAGCAATAATGACCGCCAAAGCGCGCGTCTGGCAGGTATCCGGGATGCGCTGGATCAAGCCGGTCTGGACCTGCCGCGCAGTGCGATCAGTAAACAGCCGTTGACATTGGCCGCGGGGCGGTCGGGTTGCGCGATGCTGCTGCAACTGGTGCCGCGCCTGACCGCGATCATCGGTACAGCGGATTTGCTGGCCATCGGCGCGATGATCGAGGCGCAGGGCAGGGGCATTGCAGTGCCCCAAGATCTGTCCATCGCCGGGATCGACAATGTCGATGTGGCCGCCCATCTGGCCCCGTCGCTGACAACTGTGGATATTCCGGCAGAAGACATCGGGCGGCAAGCCGCAGAGCGGTTGCTCTCGCGATTGGCCGCGCCGGGGCAAAGCCCTGCGCGGCAGGATTTGCCGATTGCCTTGGTCACGCGCCACTCGACTGGGGCGCGCTGATCCGCGCTCAGGCGTTGGCTTCGCGGATCTTCTCGGCGGCGTCCTTGTCGTATTGCACGCCTTTTGCGTCGAAAAGCTGATCCAGCTCGCCCGAAAGCGTCATCTCGGTGATGATATCGCAGCCGCCGACGAATTCGCCCTTGACGTAAAGCTGCGGAATGGTGGGCCAGTCCGAGAAATCCTTGATGCCCTGACGGACTGCATCATCGGCCAACACATTCACATCAGCATAATCCACACCCATGAAGTTCAGCACCCCTGCCACGCGGCTGGAAAAGCCACATTGCGGCATGGTTTTCGTGCCTTTCATGTAGAGCACGACATCATTCTTCTCGATCATGTCCTTGATCTGGTCATTGGCGCTCATGGCTGTTTCTCCTGATTAATCGGGGGCTTTGGTGGTCAGGGCCAGAGCGTGCAACTCGCCATGGTTGCCATCCATCTTGCCCTTGAGTGCGGCATAGACCGCGCGCTGTTGCTGGACGCGGTTCAGCCCGCGGAAACTTTCGTCAATCACCTCTGCGGCATAGTGATTCCCGTCACCTGCCAGATCAGTGATTGTAACGCGGGCATTCGGAAAGCCCTCTTTCAGCAGCGTTTCCAGTTCTTCGACTGTAATGGCCATCGTGCCCTTCCTGTAATTCTCCGACGAAGGTAATCCCGCCAGTAGGGCAGATCAAGCGCTGCCAATCGCGCGCGCGAAGCTTGTACGATAGCGGTGGGAAAGATCATGCAATGGTGCGCTATCCGCGCCCAGCGTGACAGTATCGCCCCCGAAGCGCCCGACCATTGCCAGAGTGACCCCGGCCTGACCAGCAGCCACCATCAGCGCTTCGGCCTGATCGAATGATGCCGCGATCAGATAGCGCGCCTGATCCTCGCCAAAAAGCGCGCCGATGTCCTTTGAATCTATCGTAACGCCCAGCCCGGCGGCTTCGGCCATCTCGAATGCGGCGAGGGCAAGGCCACCATCTGACAGGTCACAAGCTGCCTTGACCAGCCCGCGATTGGCCCGCAGGAATTCACCATTGCGCCGCTCAAGCGCCAGATCGACTGGCGGCGCATCGCCCCCTTCGATCCCAAGGGCCTCGGTCAGAAGCGCGGATTGCCCCAGATGGCCCGCCGTTTCGCCGATCACCAACGCCAGATCGCCGTCCTCTGGCAATCCGCTGATGATCTGGTCCACACGGTCGATCAGGCCAACTGCGCCAATCGTCGGTGTGGGCAAGATTGCCCGGCCATCGGTTTCATTATACAATGAGACGTTGCCCGAGACGATGGGCATATCCAGCGCCGCGCAGGCCGCCCCGATGCCTTTGATCGCGCCGACGAACTGGCCCATGATCTCGGGTTTTTCGGGATTGCCGAAATTCAGATTGTCCGTGCTGGCCAAGGGCTTTGCGCCCACGGCGCAAAGATTGCGGTAAGCTTCGGCCACGGCCTGCTTGCCACCTTCAAACGGGTTCGCGCGCACATAGCGCGGGGTCACATCACTGGTGAAGGCGAGTGCCTTTTCGGTGCCATGGACGCGCACGATGCCCGCGCCCAGACCGGGGGTGCGAATCGTATCGGCCATGACCTGGCTGTCATATTGTTCCCAGACCCAGGCCTTGTGCGCGTAAGACGGGGATCCGATCAAGGCGCGCAGCCCGTCAAGCGCGGTGATCGCTGGCGCTTCGGCCAAGGGTGCGGCGGCGGGCGTTTCGATCCAGGGGCGGTCATATTCCGGCGCAGAGGAAGACAGTTCCGACAGCGGCAGGTCGGCCTTGATTTCATTGCCATGCAGGATCACGAAACGGTCCTCGGCAATGGTCTCGCCTACAATCGCGAAATCCAGATCCCATTTCTCGAAGATCGCCCGCGCCTCGGCCTCGCGTTCGGGCTTGAGGACCATCAGCATACGTTCCTGAGATTCCGAAAGCATCATCTCGTAAGCGCTCATGCCCGTTTCGCGCTGCGGCACATCATCAAGCTGAAGCTTGATGCCCAGGCCCCCCTTGTCGCCCATTTCGACCGCCGAACAGGTCAGACCTGCGGCCCCCATGTCCTGAATCGAGATCACGGCCCCGCTTGCCATCAGTTCCAGACAGGCTTCCAGCAGGCGCTTTTCGGTAAACGGATCACCCACCTGCACTGTGGGGCGCTTTTCCTCGATCGTGTCATCGAATTCGGCGCTGGCCATGGTCGCCCCGCCAACCCCGTCACGGCCCGTCTTGGCCCCAAGATAGACCACCGGCATGCCGACGCCGCTCGCGGCAGAGTAGAAAATCTTGTCCGCATCGGCCAGACCGGCGGCAAAGGCATTGACCAGGCAGTTGCCATTATAGGCCGGGTGAAACCGAACCTCACCGCCGACAGTCGGCACGCCAAAGCTGTTGCCATAGCCGCCGATTCCTTCGACCACACCACGCACCAGATGCGGGGTCTTGGGATGGCTGGGCTCTCCAAAAGAGAGCGCATTCATCGCGGCAATGGGCCGCGCGCCCATGGTGAAGACGTCGCGCAGGATCCCGCCCACGCCCGTCGCAGCACCCTGATACGGCTCGATATAGCTGGGGTGGTTGTGGCTCTCCATCTTGAAGACCACGGCCTGCCCGTCGCCGATATCGACCACCCCCGCATTCTCGCCCGGACCGCAGATGACCTGGGGGCCGGATGTGGGGAGAGTGCGCAGCCATTTCTTCGAGGATTTGTAAGAGCAATGCTCGTTCCACATGGCCGAGAAGATACCCAGTTCCGTGAAGCTCGGCGCCCGCCCGATGATTTCGAGGATGCGGGTATATTCTTCCGGAGTCAGGCCATGCGCCGCAATCAACGCGTCATTCAGGGCAGGCTCGCTCATGTCTGATCCTTGTTTGAACAGGGCTTGGGCGGGTGTTTATGCCAATCCTCGCGCAAGCAAAAGGCCTCTTCCCAACCTTCCAGGGCCGCGCGGGTTGCTTTGAGGCGTGACAGCATGCTAAGGCATGCCGCGTTTTGGCGCAGCGCAGGAGGGGGCAATGGCAGGCGCTATTTCCGGTCTGAGTGGCAATGTGCGACGTGTGACGGCCTTGGTGCTCTCTCGCTTCGCAACTGACCGCGATGTGCAGAAGATGCATGATTGGCTGGCCAGCCTGCCCGCAACACGCCAATTCCTGATCAGCGGAACGGTCCTTGGTCTGCTTTTGGTGCTTTCACTGCTGGCAGCGGCCTTCGGGCCAATCGGGCTGGGCATTTTTTTTGTAGTGGTTGTCGTGCTGTTCCGGCCGCGATAAGCAGAAGTTTACGCTGCCGCTAGCCCTAGGAAAGTATTGGTGATTTGGTCCTTTGCTGCGGCGTGCTGCCGCAGTCCTTCATCTTGGTATGCAATCGTATCCATATGTAATAAAACAATTTCTGTTGGGCTTGAATCATCCGGTCAGGGGTGTTCCGCGTAGCTAATAGCGTAACGAAACAAACACGGAGCACTGACATGGAACTCGCACTTGGCTTTCTGACTTTCGGCACGCTCGGCTTTGTTGCTGTGTTCGGTTACCTGAGCACTCGCGCCATGGAAGAGATGCGTCATAAACCGACCCAAAAGAGTGCTTTGTCTCGCGACGGGATTGCAGAGCGCCGCGCGAATCAGCTGCCGCAGGCTGGTAATTGAACCGATCACTGCATGGAGCGCTTGCCATCACAGGCAAGCGCTCCTCAAGCCAACCCCCGCAGATTTTTCGCTGTATTCAGGGTCTGCGTCACGGCAAAGGCATAAATCCCGGCGGCGTTTGCCGTGATATCAGACCCTTGCGATGAAATTGCAGTCTGCTCATGCCTCGTATCTGGGCATATTTTAAAGATTTGTCTCGCGCTTGTCTGACACGTGTCAAAAGCAATAAAAAAAGGCCGAGCTTGAAGCTCGGCCGAAGTCCAACAGGGAGGTAAAGACGGGGCACAGCGTGCCACGCCTCGTAACTCAATATGGAGTTGCACATGCATTACGCAAGTTAAATTATTATGCTTCTGCAACATTGCGGGCATGCGTTGCATTCATGCCTCATGCAAAGGTTGTATGCACTTGTGGAAATAGCTGACCCGATCAGGTCTGACGGGCACGGCGGTAGGCCACGATTTCTTCGACCACAAATTCGCGGAACGCACTGATTCTGCGCGAATGTCTTAACTCTTCTGGATAAGCAAGAAAGACCGGGATGTCCCCGCTCGCCACCTCTGGCAGGACATGCACGAGATCGGGGAAATCCTCTGAAACGTAATCTGGCAGAACGCCGATGCCGAGATCGTTGATCACAGCCTGGAGCACGCCGAAGTAGTTGTTGACAGTGAAACTGGAGCGCAGCGGCCGCGCAGTCAATTCGCGGATGAGTTGTGCGCCGACGCTGACTTGCTGCGACGAAATATTCTGCGAAATCAGCCGGAAATCGGAGAGATCATCCAGCCGGTCGGGCGTACCATTGGCGCGAAGATATTCGGTCGAAGCATAGAGGCGCATGTTGACTGTCATCAAGCGTTTTCGGATCAGATCAGCCTGGCTGGGCTCTTTCATGCGGATCGCTAGATCCGCTTCTCGCATGGGAAGATCAAGCACCCGCTCTTCAAGCATCAGGTCGATCCGCAGGTCTGGATATTGCGCGTAAAGCGATGGCAGGCGCGGGGCCAGAAACAAGGTTCCGAATCCCGTGGTCGAGGTGACTCGTAATTCCCCATAGACCTCATCTTCAGTATCCCGAATCCGTGCTGATGCGGATTCGAGCGTGCGCGTCATGGTCTTGGTGGCTTCGAACAGTAATTCGCCCTGTTCGGTCAGAATCAGGCCGCGCGCATGGCGGTGGAACAGAATCGCGTCGAGCGATTCTTCCAAACCGCGAATCTGGCGGCTGACGGCAGATTGCGACAGTTGCAACGTGTCGCCAGCATGCGTCAGGCTTCCGGCATCGGCAACCGCATGAAAGATACGAAGCTTGTCCCAATCCATGATAAACAGCCTCTCGCTGATGTCCAGCTAAACATACACCTTCGTCTTACGGCGGATTGCGTGATCACAAAAGTGGATAAATCGAGAAATCCGCTTTGTAGGTCAGACACATTGACCTATAATGCTGTCACACGCTGCGTCGCAACGGGAGAGGCAAGATGCGTCAGGATATTTCGCTGCATGATCGGTTCGACCTGGGGAAAACACCGGTCCTGCTGAATGGCACCCAAGCGCTTGTCCGCCTGATGTTGGCCCAGGCGGCCCGGGATCGCGCCGCTGGGCTTAATACGGCAGGCTATGTCACCGGGTATCGTGGCTCGCCCCTCGGTGCGGTCGATTTGCAGATGACCCGCGCGCGCGACTTGCTCGAGGCTGCGCAGATCCGCTTTGAAGCCGGGCTGAACGAAGACCTTGCCGCAACTGCGCTCTGGGGCAGCCAGCAGGCGGAATTGCGCGGCGAAGGGCGCTTTGACGGTGTGTTCGGGCTGTGGTACGGCAAGGGGCCGGGGGTGGATCGCACCGGCGATGTGTTCCGTCATGCTAATATGGCGGGCACTTCGCGCCATGGTGGGGTTCTGGTCGCGATGGGCGATGACCACACTGGCGAATCCTCTACCGTGTTGCACCAATCCGATTGGGCGATGGTCGATGCGTATATTCCAGTGCTGTCGCCGGCCGGGGTGCAAGAATTGCTGGATTTCGGGCTTTACGGCTACGCATTGTCGCGATTCGCCGGGGTCTGGGTCGGGCTGAAAACCATTAAGGAAAATGTCGAGGCGACAGCGGTCATCGATGGCGACCCGCATCGGCTGCGCTTCATCACCCCCGATTTCCCCATGCCCGAAAGTGGGTTGAACATTCGCCTGCTCGACACGCCCGTGGCGCAGGAAGCGCGGATGATCGACCACAAGCGCTTCGCCGCCGAGGCTTTCAGCCGCGCCAATCAGATGGACAAGCGTATCTGGGGCAAACCTGGCGCGAAGATCGGCTTTGTGGCTGCGGGCAAGAACTGGCTGGATCTGGTCCATGCGCTCAACCTGCTGGGCATCGGGGCCGAGGAAGCGCTGCGGCTTGGCATTACCACCTACAAGATCGGCCAGACCTTCCCGCTGGATATGACCAGCTTCCATGACTGGGCCGAAGGGTTGGAGCTGATCGTCGTCGTCGAGGAAAAGCGCAAGCTGATCGAAGTGCAGGTCA
>SKSL01000118.1 GCA_007123015.1 Natronohydrobacter sp.
CCGAACTACATACTTCGGCTTGCGCCCTCTTTTCATCATCTCATCCCCGCAGGACGTTGCTCCACTCCACAGAGATTCAGATAAAATCAAAACTGTCAAATAACCCGAAGCCCAGCACTAGCCGAGTAAGGCCCGGCCCATAGCGACCGGTCGAGCCGTTCAAGATGCCGTGGTGCAACTTTCCCTGAAGCGGCCATTCGTTCTTGTCGCAGCGAACGATCAGGTGGAGCGCCGATGGTTTGACGGCCCCGCCATGCGGTTGGAATTGTGCGACAGCATTTGCGAACGGGGCTTCTGCACCGGGCGGTTCGTGGCAAGGTGCTACACACCGCTGCGCGGTCTAGGCGAGGGTTCCGGATCCGGTGTTGTACTGCTCGGGCACAGGCAAGGACACTTGTGCCCGAATTTCTTCGCGCTGCCCCCTTACTCCATCGAGAATGCTTCGGAGAGTGATCCAAAGAGAGTTTCGCCATTTTACTTCCACGGAGTATGATTTAACGGCTCTGCGAACACAAATGAAAGCCCAAATCGTGACCCAACCGCCTTCAGCACATACGCCCCTGCAAGTAACCAACTCCGGAAGTTCCGTTGGCCAAGATGTGGATATTTGGGCACTACTCGGGACGCTGCCTGTTCCTATGGTGGTACACGAGTTAAACGAGGGGGCTGCGGCGCGCTTCATCAATCCGAGTTTCACCGCCACCTTTGGTTACACGCTGGCGGATGTGCCGAGTGTGGCGGCTTGGGCGGAGCGGGCATATCCGGACTCCGACTATCGCCGTGAGGTGATGGCCCGCTGGTGGGATGAGATCACAACTAGGCAGGCTACGAGTACGGTCGCGCCACCCGGAGAATACAGAATCATCGATAAGGCAGGCCGGCCGCGTGACGTGCTGATCGGTTTCGCGCTTCAGGGCGATCTGGTGATCGTCACATTTCAGGACCTGACACCAACGCGGGTGGCCGAGGCGGCGCTGGAGGCGGAGCGCCGCGAGAATGAGCAGACTGCCTTCGCGCTGACCGAGAACATGCCCGCCGGTGCCTATACCATGGTGCTGCGGCCGGGTGCGGAGCTGGCCGAGTTCGCCTTCGTGAGCAAGCAGTTCCTATATATGCTGGAACTGACACCCGAGGAGGCCGCGGGCGACCCGATGACCGGCTTTTCACGCGTTCACCCCGAGGATCGTCCCCGCTGGCTAGAGATAAATGCCGAAGCTTTCGCCAGACGTCAGCCCTTTTCCGGCGAGGCCCGCATCGTTGCGAACGGCGAAACGCGGTGGATCCGCGCCGAGTCGGTCCCGCGCGAACTTGATGACGGGTCAGTGATCTGGGAAGGCATCCTCGTCGACATCGACGATCTCAAGCGCACCGAACAGAAATTGACCACGGTGCTGGAGGCCGCGCGGGCTTATACTTGGCGGCGCGACCTGAGCGCCCGTCGGTCAGAGTTCGACTCCGACTGGGCCGCGTTCGCCGGTCACCGGCCCGGCGAACGCGACATGCCCAGTGACGAATGGATCCTGACTGTTCATCCTGAGGACGTGGCGCAGGTGCGGGCTGCGGTGGCTGCGCTGGAGGTCGGAGCGGTGGAACGACAGATCCTGACATACCGCAGAAGGATCCGCGGTGGGGAATGGATATGGCTACAGGTGCATGCTGGCGTCAGCGCGCGCGACGCGGACGGCATACCGACGGCCCTGTCGGGCGTAGGTTTTGACATCACAGCCGAGATGACCGCGCGAGCACGGGCGCAGGAAGAGCAGGCGCAGCTGCGCGAGGAGCTGCAGCGCGCACAACAGCGGGACACCGTAGCGCAGGTCGCCGGGGGCGTGGCGCATGACCTCAACAACCTGATCGCGGTGGTCGCCGGCACGGCCGAGATTCTGGAGTTGCAGGCGCTCGACCAGCCCAGGCTGCTCGACGGCCTGGGGCGCATCCGCCGCTCGGTCGCCATGGCGCGCGACCTGATCTCCGAGCTGGGCGGGCTGGTCCGCCCCGACCTGCCCCGCAAGGCCCATGACCTCGGCAAGCTGCTGCGCGACGCCGTGGAGTTGCTGGGTCAGCGGCGGATCGTGCGGCATGCCGTGCGCGTCCAACTGTCTGATGGACCCTCGCCGGTCTGGGCCAACCCGACCGAGGTGGCGCAGGTGATCGTCAACCTCGCACTCAATGCCTGCGATGCCGGCACGCCGGAGCGTCCGGCGAAGGTGACGCTGACCAGCCTGCCGGCCGGCACCGCAGCGCCCGCGCGTGCGCCCGATGCCGGTGTGGTGCCGCCCGCGGGCACAGAGATGGCGTTGTTCACCATCAGCGATACCGGAGCGGGCATCACGGAAGAGGTGCGCGCGCGGATGTTCCGGCCCAATTTCACCACCAAGGGCAAGAGCGGCACTGGGCTGGGGCTGCTGATCGTCTCAACCATCCTGCAGGCAAACCGCGCTGCTCTGTGGGTGGACAGCGCGCCCGGCCAAGGCAGCACCATGACCGTGGCCTGGCCCGCTGCGGCGTTTGATACGGCGCCGGGTGTGGCAGACACGCCCCGACAGGTCGATGCGGCGGCCCACTCGGACGGTATTGCTCCGGCCGAGTTGCTACGCGGCCTGCAGGTGCTGGTGGTGGATGATCTGGCGGATGTGGCCGAGGTTCTGGCCGAAATGCTGGAAGCCGCCGGTGCCGTCGCAGTGGCCGTCTCCGACCCTGGAGAGGCCGCAGAGGTGCTGGCCGAAGCGCCCGGCGTCTGGTCGGCCCTTGTCAGTGACCTGCACATGGAAGGCCTGGACGGTCGGGCGCTGGCCCGCCACGCAGTTTCCCTTTCGCCACCGGTCCCGACAGTGCTGGTGACCGCCCGCCCCGAGACGCTGGGCGACGGCCCGAAACCGGAATTTTCCGCAATCCTGTCCAAGCCGGTCACCGCCGTTCAACTGGTCCGCGCCGTCCACGATGCATCCGGCAGCGGGCGCATTGATACAGACGGCTAAGGTGACGATCACCAGCAAAGTGAACAGAATACGTCCGCCAGAGGCCGCGAATGAGTGCTTCGGCCCAACCGCCAGCCTGCCCGCCCAGCATGTCGGTGCTGTGGCAGCAGCGAATTGGCTGTGTGTGGACAGTGTGAACGTCCACGAGTCCCGCATAACCTTTCGCCAGATCGCGAACACCAGCGCACCACACGCAGCAGCTTCGCCAGTTTCCGGCAGTCATCTTCGCCGATGTGTTCCGGTTTTTTCCTGAATTCCGGAGCCTTCCCCGTGGTCTAACTTGATCAAGGCACGAAGCTACACCACATGTCGGGCACCAGAGGAAGCGTTATTTCATGCGCAACCATCTGACAAAAATGAAAAAAATGCGCGGTCTGGAGCCTGTGCAAGACCGTGACTATCAGGTCCTCGACAACAAGAGCACCGGATCTGCCATCCGCGTCAGTGTCCAGCAGATGAAGAAGGAAAACAGGAACAGCCCGAGGAACACGTCTGGTACAATGTGAAAGAACTGGGAAAATCTGGACACTGCTCTGCCGCTGCCCCTTGATATGTCAGCGATATTTTAGATTAACCGTCCATTGCAGCGCAGTTCGTTGCGATCTTGTCTGAGCAGGGTCATGGACTTCAGGACACCTGAAGATCCGCGCTGACATGCATCTGGATATACCCAAGCCCAAGTGGAACGTGATGTGATCCATCCAGATTATGGTATTTTCCGGATCCGATGCGCTGGTTTGATCTGCAAAACCCTGGAAATTAGTCACATGTTTTTCTTTTCATTTGAGTGATATCCGCAGATCCATATAGTTATACACACTGCATAACAAAAATTCCGTTCCTAGAGATGCGACACTCACAGGTACCGTCCAAAACGTGAGTGCGCACTAAACAGATAACAGATTTTAGCAATCTCTATAAAGATGTAACTGATTATCTTTAGAGATAAAATACGTGCTTTCGGGAATTCCGTTATGATCAGGATGTACGTTCACACCGGATTTCGGTAGCAAGACACATGGGAAAATCTTTATTGCAACCTGATACTCATCATGAAGTCTGAATTTGCGATCTTGACGGCCACTCGGAACACCCCGGGGTCCCGCGCAGGCGGACAAGAAGCCCAATCCTGCGACCCACCTGATGCTGCGCGTAAGCAGGTCACAGTCAATCCGGCATCAATGCTTTGTTGGTCCCGGCCATGCGCCGGGATTTCTCGAAAGCGCAATTCCGCTCTCGAATGGGCTGCGAGAATTCTTTTGCATGGTTCTCTTGATAATGGGTAGATATTACCTAAATATCGACTATTCTGGCCTCTACTGTGAAATACGAATGGACACCCGGGATGACATCGAATTATTCGAACGCTCTTGAAAGGCAGCGCGATTTACGCGTTCTTATTGTGGACGATCATACACTTTTGATCGACACAGTCGCCGCATCCCTGACATCCGAATTCGACTTCAGCGTCGAAGCGGCTGGAGATGTTGATTCGGCTTTGGCCATGATCGAACAGCATGGCAGCTTCGACGTGATCCTTTTGGATTATGACGTTCCCGGCATGAAGGCCCTCGAGGGTCTGCGTCTGCTTATCAAGGCCAATGACGGTCGCGTCGTGCTGTTTTCCGGGGTAGTCAACCGAACCACGGTTGAGATGGCGCTCGATCAGGGGGCCAGCGGGTTTGTCCCAAAGACGCTGGCGCTGCGGTCACTTGGTCATGCACTCCAGCTGGTCGCGGATGGAGAGGTGTTCCTTCCCGCTGACTTCATACGCCATCCCAATATGCATGATAACGCAGATTTCGGGCTGAAGCCGCGTGAAATGCGAGTGCTCGCATTGCTGGGCACGGGTATGCAGAACAAGAAAATCGGCTTGGAACTGGGAGTGGACGAAGTCATCGTCAAGATGGATGTCAAATCGATCTGTCGCAAGCTCAAGACAGAAAATCGCACCCAGGCTGTGATTGTCGCCATGAAGCATGGGTTGATCTGAGCATCCGGACGCCAAAGCCGCAGATCGTGACAGGGATCATTCGTGGCAATCTTTCGACCGACATCCGCCCCCCTGATACAAGATCAGAAAGAGCACAGCGCGCACAAGCGGCTTGCGGCATCCTGATTTGGTGACGTACTGCCATACTTATCGCAATCGCCAGGCCATAAGGTCGTCATGACAGACATCAGGCACCCCCAGCAAGCCCCTGCGCAGAACGAGCCGGAACTGCCCGGTACGGGCACAGATGACAGCGCGACCGGCACATTGATCCGGGCCATGGATCTGATCCATGGCAGTGACACGCTTGAAACCGGCATCACCGCTGCTCTGTCCCTGTGCCAGGCAGCCACAGGGGCCGATATGTGGGTCCTTGTGCGCCGTGCAAACGGGGTCGTGACGGGTTTGGCGGCCGGACCGCAGCATTCAGGTTCCCTCGAATGGCCGGACGCCGTGGACAGCCTCGCGCAGCCCTGGCACCTGGGGCACTTGCTGGATACCCCCTGGTGCGAGAGCCTGCCTCAGGTGCTGCGCGCCCATAGTTCCCTGATATCGGTCCCGCTGGACATGACGGGCGAGCCCCCCATGGCCATGCTGCTTCTGTCCCGACAGCCGGCGGGCTTTACCGGATGCGATCACGAACTGTTTCGCGGGTTGGGCCGCGCGGTACAGTTGGCACGGCGGGGCCAGCGCGCTGAACACAAGGACAGCGTGCCTGCCGAAATGCTCGACACCCGTCTGGCAGAACATCTTGGGCCTCGCGCCTTTTTAAACACCTCTTTCGAATCCCTGAGCCAAGCCTATGCGCAGTTGGCCGAGTGGCAACATGCGATTGTCGGGATCACCAATGAGCTTCTCAGCTCCAGCACCACAGAGTCGAATATGGCGATCAACCGCGCCCTTGCCCGGACCGGTGCGCTGGCCGGTTCGGACCGGACCTATGTCTTTCGCCTGCGCGATCCTGACCGCATTGACAACACCCATGAATGGGCAGCGGCCGGCATCGAACCGATGATCACGCATCTTCAGGACATGCCCGCCAGCCTGATGGACGAATGGCGCCCCGACATGGTCGCCGGCCGCGCAGTTCATATCCCCGATGTCGCGGCCCTTCCCGGAAACTCGACCGTGCGCGAGGTGCTGATGATGCAGGCGATCCGCTCGCTGCTGGCCGTGCCGATGCTGCGCGACGACAAGATCGTCGGTTTCGTGGGCTTTGACGCCGTACGGGCCTATCGTCGCTTCCTGCCTCAGGAAATACAACTGCTGCAGGCCGTGGCGAATGCTGTCAACATCGTCCTTGACCGCTGCGCCGCCGAAAGGGCGGCGGCAACGGCACATGCCGCTCTGGAGGCCGAACGCAACAGGCTGCAACAGACCCTGACAGCTATTCCTGATCTTGTGCTCGAACTTGACCATGAAGGCCGGTTCTCCGCGCATGTGGCAGGTGCCGCGCTGCGCCCGGTCGTGTCGTCAGACAGGCTGCTGGGCCGCATGCCCGAAGACGTGCTGCCGGCAGACCTGGCCGCGCTTGCGCGCCGCGTGATGCGAACCGTGGATCGTGATGGGACTGTCAGCGGGGAAGAATATGAACTTTCCATCGAGGGCGAACCCCACTGGTTTTCCGTGTCTGCCGCGGCCAAATGCGCGCAGGGCCGACCTTGCGGCTATGTCTTCGTGATCCGGGACATCACCACGCAGTTGTGCCAGCGCCGCCGATTGCAGCGCATGGGCAAGATCGCTGAATTGACCTCGAACCTGGTGATCGTGACAGATGCCGATCAGCGGATCGAATGGGTCAATCCCGCTTTCGAACGTCGTACGGGCTGGCGGCTTGAAGAAATAACCGGCATGCGGCCTGACAGCTTTCTGGCGTCGGAAAGCACCGACCGTGCCGAAATGCACCGTATCGGGGCCGCCTTGCGCAATGGCGAAGCGGTGCGTGCCGAGCTGCTCAACCAGACACGCAACGGCGAGACATACTGGATCAGCAAGGATATTCAGCCGCTTTTCGGATCGTCTGGCCAGGTCGAGGGATATGTCGCGGTCCAGACCGATATCACCGAGATGAAACGCTCGCATCGCGCGGCGCTGCGCGACCGCGCCGTGGCACTTGACGCCTCTGGGGATGGAATCGCCATCACGGATGTCACCGGTCATTATATCTATATGAATGCTGCGCACAGGCGCATGTTCGGCATCGACGATGATGAGGATATTCACCGCCTGACCTGGCGCGATCTTCTGCCGCCGAACACGGTCTCAAATTTCATGGCAGAGCATTGGGACAGCTTTGCCGCAGCCGGTACATGGCGCGGCGAACTCGAGGGGCTGCACCGGGATGGCAGCCCGGTGGAACAGGAAGTGTCGCTGACGCTGCGGGAAACTGGGATCCTGTGCATCGCGCGCGATATTTCGAAACGTCGGCAGATGGAACGTGCGCTGCGGGATCGGGCCGTCGCGCTCGATGCCTCGGATGACGGGATCGGCATAACGGATTCCAGCGGCCATTACACCTACATGAATGCCGCACATCGACGCATGTTCGGTATCCGCGATGATGAGGATATCAGCGCTCTGCACTGGCATGCGCTCTACCCGGATGAAACCATCCGCTGTTTCATGGCCAGAGAATGGGGAAAATTGCAGGCTGACGGTCGCTGGCGTGGCGAATTGCACGGCCTGCATCGTGATGGCAGCCCGGTTCCGCAGGAAGTGTCGCTGACGCTGCATGATGACGGAATTTTATGCATGACGCGCGGGATAGCCCAACAATTGCAGATCGCGGCCGAACGCGCCCGCCTGCGCGAGGAATTGCAGCGTGCCCAGAGAAAAGAAACCATAGCCCATATTGCCAGCGGCGTGGCCCATGATCTCAACAATCTGGTGGCCGTTGTCGCAGGCTCGATTTCGCTGCTCGAGAAGAGCGTCACCCAAGGCGAGGACACCGCGGCCAGTGTCGCAAGGGTCAAACGGGCCGCAGAAGCCGCCCGCGATCTGGTGGACGGGCTGAAGCATCTCGGGCAGCCGCGCGTCGAGCATGCAACGCATGATCTGCGCGACCTGATCACGGAAGGGATCGAGCTGCTCGGCACCAGCCGGATCCGTGATAACCAGATCACCACCGCTCTGCCCGAAACCCCTTGTCCGGTCTGGGCCGATGGAACCGCATTGCTTCAGGTGATACTGAACCTTGCCCTGAATGCTTGCGAGGCGTCCACGGAACTGCCCAACCGGGTCAGCATCGGCATCTCTGCCGATGCCATTTGTCCGGACCGTGCGCCGGATGCCGGCATGATGCGACGTGGCGCGCATTACCAAGTCTTCACGATCAGCGACAGCGGAACCGGGATCGACGCCGCGACGCGCGAAAAGCTCTTCGACAGGTATTTCACGACCAAGGGTGATGAAGGGACCGGGCTGGGCCTGCCTATCGTGGCCGGGCTGTTGCGTGAGAACGGGGGCGCGCTCTGGATTGACAGCATGTCGGGCATGGGCACGACAGTCACGGTTGCCTGGCCTGTGGACGCCCCTGCGACTACGACAACACTACCGGGCGCGCCAATGCAAGGCTATGGCCATGTGGATCTGAAAGGGCGCAATATCCTTGTTGTCGATGACCTGCAAGATGTGGGGGATGTGCTCTCTGAGTTTCTGGAGGCCAGCGGGGCAAACGCAGTTGCCCTGTCCGATCCGGCAGAAGCAAGAACCCTGATGCAGGACGATCCGAGCATCTGGGCGGCGCTTGTAACTGATCTCGACATGCCGGTCGTCAATGGCAGTGCGCTCGCGCGGATCGCGGCGGACTGCGATCCTGCGATCCCGGTCATTCTGGTCACTGCGCTGCCCGAAACTGTCGGACCCGAGCGCCACCTTTTCAGTGACATCCTGTCCAAACCTGTTCAGCCTGAACAGCTTGTCACCGCTGTTCACACTGCAATCGAGCAGGCGACCCGTCTGCGTCCAGGCATATCCTGAGCCTGACTTGCCCAGCCGCTTCGTTTGAAAACCCGTCAAGAAAGAAGGCTTCCCGCCATTCGAGACACCTCGGTCTCTTTTGCTCGTCTTGATCTCCATAGGGGCAAATGCAGCCCCCGCCCTGAAGTGATACTGTCGAAAGGCAATATTCAGAGGATCACAGATGGCCAGCCTCGCACAGATAACGCAAAAAGCGGATGGGTACGCAGCCGGGGAAGTCCTGCCCCATCACGCCACACGGCCTGCCCGGCCTCTGGCAGATGATGAATATGGACCGGCCTCCGGCTGGTGGATCATTCCATCGGCCATACTGGGCGGTCTTGTCTGGATACTGATCATTCGTGCTATCTGGTCCGTACTGACATGATGGTGTCCATGGCAGCATTTGCGCCGGTTCGGGCATCAGATGCGACCAGACCCTGCGCAACGCGCGCCCGTGCCGATATTTTCAGGGGTGATTGCGATGTCGAAACTTGAACTTGTTCGCGCTTCCGCGCATCCTCGCGCCAAAAAATCAATGACTTGGCTTGGTGCGCTGATCAAGGACTTCGAGCGTCTTGAAACACTGGCTGCGCAAGAGCGTGTTGCCAATTCCTTTCAGGATACGCGCGCCCTGCTGGTCGGATTTTCGAATGGTAACCTGCTTGATATCCGCGACAAGCTGCGATCCGTGGGTCTTGCGGCCACATCTTCAATGTCGGATATTCGAAGAATTGGTGACATATCGGAATTGAGATCCGAGTTTGGCCTTGTGATCGTTAATTTCGACGCCTTTCCTGACATGGATGAAGCCATTGACGCGATGCTTCAGCTTCGTGCAGATACGCCAGAGCTGAGTGTGGTCGCCGTTTCTGAAATGGTCAATGGGGACGATTTCGGTAACGAACGCGCCCCCATATGCGATGTGACGCTGAAACTTCCCGTTTCGAAAACACGGCTGGCGCAAGGTCTTGTTATGGCGCAACAGAATCGTCACGAAACGTTTTCAAAGCATTGAAAAGTGCATGAAGCATACAGAGCGCATTCCGCATGGGAAAAAAGGGCCCTAAAGACATATGGCGACATTCGTTCTGATCTTCTTTCTTCTCTATAGCGCAATGACAGTTGCGCTGATTGGGGCCTTGGTCGCACGCATGACGATCACAACTCGCGACTCTGGCACCAGCAGCAAACAAACAGGGCCAAGTCAGGCATCCCGAAGGGCCGATATGATCAGCAATGCGACCGGTGTCTCGCGCCCCAGATAGCAGGACACGGTTATCTGCCGTCACATTCCATGTGACGTTCTTTGGACACGCGCCTGAACCGACATTCCCCAATTGGAGTGGCTTCTGACGCCAGAGCCGCCTGAATCCGACCGCTTGACAAGCGTTTTTGCCCCGGGTGACGCCTGCGGGCGCAGTGCAGATCTGTACGGCCCGAAGCGCAGTTGCCGATGATGACGATCTGCAGTTCCATATCGACACATTCGAGTCGCCACCGGCACTGCCGCCGATACTGGCGAATAACAGCGAGCATCATTGATCATGGTGCTGCGGGTGCAGTTACTGAGATCGGGAATGTCTTGGCAAGTATGCAGAAGTTTTGGGCGGTTGCGGCGCTTCCAGCCGCGCGAAAGGGAACACGATGAAATGGCTCGGCACCCACACGATCAGTGTCTCGCTAAGGTCTCCGGCCCTGGCCGCGGACCCTGTGCTGCAGGTCATGGACGCCCTGCACAGGCAGGGGAATCACGTTTGGAAACTCTGAACCTCGTTGGCGAACGAAACCGGCGAATTTGCCGCTCAGGACGACGAGAGACGTCACTTTGTTCACTTAATATTCTCACTCCGGGATCGGAAGATTCCATACGCGATTGCCCTGATGGATACCAGACGTTTCTCACCACGCCTCGCCCGACCGAGAAGCAGATAAGACCCCGCCAGAACGCTTCTTTCGAATGGCTCAAGCCTTGTGCTGCGCCGCATAGCTCCGGAAAATGCACAAAGTCGAACTGAGGGTGTTTGCCGCCGGTGGGTTCCAGACACGTCGCGTCGATCAGCATCGCTTTGCGGTTACTTTTGTCGGCAGCAAAACTTGCGAGCAACCAAAATCTCATGATTGCAATGATGCTGATCAAGCGACAGCTGGGCTCTCCATGTTAGCCATATTCATCATTAGGCACGCGCAGGCTGACAATCTGATGACGTGAATCGCAACGAGATACCGCAGCGGAGGAGCGCATGGCAAAGTTTGGCGAACAGATCATCCGTTTCGATAACCTCGGCAGGGGCGATGTTGCGGATGTCGGCGGCAAGAACGCCTCGCTTGGCGAGATGGTGGGTCATCTGGGTCAACGTGGGGTCGAGGTCCCGCCGGGTTTTGCGACGACATCACACGCCTATTGGCAATTCGTTGATGCGGCTGGCTTGCGCGATACCATAAAGGGTGCTTTGCAGGCGATGCATGATGGCAAGGCGACGCTGGCCGAAACGGGCAAGACCCTGCGGGATGCGTTCCTGTCCGCCGACTGGCCAGCACAGACAGACGCGGCGATCCGTGCCGAATATGACGTGCTGTGCGGTCGCATCGGGCGCAAGGACGTGGATGTGGCGGTGCGCTCTTCCGCAACGGCCGAGGATCTGCCGGATGCCAGTTTCGCGGGCCAGCAGGAAACATTTCTCAATATCAGGGGGCCCGAAGCGCTGCTAGATGCCTGTCGGCGCTGCTATGCGTCGTTGTTCACCGACCGGGCGATCAGCTACCGCGAGGCGAAGGGATTCGATCACCTCAAGGTCGCGCTCTCGGTCGGGGTGCAGGTGATGGTGCGCTCCGACATTGGCGGTTCGGGGGTGATGTTCTCGATCGACACGGAAACCGGGTTCGAGCGCGTGGTGTTGATCGATGCGGCCTGGGGGCTGGGCGAGACGGTTGTGCAGGGTATCGTGGACCCGGATGAGTACCAGGTATTCAAGCCGCTTCTGGCGCGCGAGGACGTTGTGCCGATCGTCGAAAAGCGCCTTGGCGCGAAAACCCGGAAGATGATCTATGCGCGTGCGGGTGAGGGGACGACGCGTATCGTGCCGACCTCGAGAGCCGAGCGCGCCAGTTTCGTGCTGAGCGAGCCCGAAATCGTGCAGCTTGCCCGCTGGGCCTGCGTTATCGAAGATCATTACGGTTGCCCGATGGACATAGAATGGGCCAAGGATGGCGACACGGGCGCGCTGTTCATCGTTCAGGCACGGCCCGAAACTGTGCAGTCGCGCCGCGAAGCCGGCGCCTATCGCAGCTACAGCGTGACCGGGACAGGTCGCAAGCTGGTCACCGGCCTGAGCATTGGCGATGCAGCGGTGGCCGGGCGCGTCTGTCTGCTGGACAGTCCTCGCGATATCGACAGGTTCGTGGATGGCGGCGTGCTGGTCACGGGCAACACGGACCCGGACTGGGTGCCGATCATGAAGCGCGCGTCGGCCATTGTCACTGACCGGGGTGGGCGCACCAGCCATGCCGCAATCGTCAGCCGCGAATTGGGGCTGCCCGCCATCGTGGGAACGGGTGATGCCACCCATGTCCTGCATGACGAGCAGGAGGTAACCGTTTCCTGTGCCGAGGGCGATCATGGCTTTGTCTATGAGGGCACCGCGCGGATCGCGGAAGAAATACTGGATCCGGCCGCCGTGCCCGAAACCCGCACTCAGGTGATGCTGAACCTTGCCAATCCGGCTGCGGCTTTTCGCTGGTGGCGGTTGCCGGCAGATGGCGTGGGATTGGCGCGCATGGAATTCGTGATCAATAATCATGTGCGCATTCACCCGATGGCGCTGATCCAGTTCGACAGGCTGCAGGATGCCGACGCCAAGGCACAGATAACCGCGCTGACAGCGGGCCATGATGACAAGGCAGAGTATTTTGTCGATCGCTTGTCGCGTGGTCTGGCACGGATCGCCGCCGCGCTTTACCCGAAACCTGTCACCATCCGGATGAGCGATTTCAAGACCAACGAATACGCCGAGCTGATCGGCGGCGCACAGTTCGAACTGCCCGAAGAAAACCCGATGCTCGGGTTCCGTGGGGCCTCGCGCTACACCTCGCCACGCTACCGCGCGGGCTTCGCGCTGGAATGCCGTGCCATCCGGCGCCTGCGCGATGAAATGGGGTTCGACAATGTCGTGGTCATGATCCCTTTCTGCCGCTCGGTGGCCGAGGCTGACCGTGTGCTGGAGGTGATGGCCGAAGAAGGGCTCGGACGTGGCAGGAACGGTCTGCAAGTCTACGTCATGGCCGAGGTTCCGTCCAATGTGGTCCTGGCACCGGCCTTTGCGGAACGGTTCGACGGTTTCTCGATCGGGTCAAACGATTTGACGCAACTCACGCTTGGCGTGGACCGTGACTCCGAAACACTGGCCGAGTTGTTCGATGAACAGGACCCGGCGGTGGAATGGATGATTGGCCATGTGATCGCGGCGGCGAAGGATGCCGGGGCCAAGATCGGGATATGCGGTCAAGGGCCAAGCGACCATCCAGAATTTGCGCGGTTTCTGGTCGACTGCGGGATAGATTCGATCTCTGTCACTCCGGACAGTTTCATTCGCGTCAAGGAACAGGTTGCCCGCGCCGAAAGGGCCGGATCATGATTGACTTGCAGCGCAGTGTTCCCGATCCCGCATCCACGATGCGGGCGCTCAGTGATGTAATGGCGCAGCCAGATACACAGGATGTGGTCGACCTGTGAGCGGCTGAAGCAGACGAAGACATCCGGGTATTGGGGTCTGGCACCCTGTGCGGGATCTGGATGACCCCGGCACCTTCCGATGCCCAGACGGATTCTAAGCTGGGGCTGAACTTGGTATCGGCGTCTTGGATGAGGAAACCCGGCTCGATCCCCTGAACCGCGTCCCGGGTTTTTGACGCCCAAACCCGCGCTGCCTGAAAATGCGCGTCACCCAAATTCAAGTATAGCTCCACAGCATCCCAAGACCGCCCCTTCAAGCGCAATGACGCCATGCTGGACATGCTCCATGCAGGCGGCTTCGTCTTCCCGGCAATGGAATTCAGGCGAAACTCGCTGACAAGGCTTGGAGGTGCGGCATTCCCGGTCATGGAATCTGAGAAGGGGGCGTAAGCCCCCTTTCCTTTCACCGGCGACATCGCAGTGAAAGTTTGCGCTTCCACCTGATATCGTGACAAAAACTCCGCGTCAGCATGGCGACATGTCTCATGGCGTCACCGAACTGGAAATGTTTCCGACCGAACTGCAGGTTCGGCGGATAGACCCTGTGCGCAACATGCGCCGCTTCTCCCGCATGAGCATTCAGCCTGATCGGTTCGGCGCGGGAAGCCTTGTACGTGACTGGGCCCGGATCGGGTCGCGTGGGCAGATGATGCCTGGGCAGCACTCTGATGAAGGGCAGGCTGTCACCGCGCTGATGAAACGTGCGCGCACCAGCGCAAGCGGCCGTGAAAGGCGGCACGCGCATGCTGCATATCACAAAAACTGCCGCCTCACATCAGATGCGAGGCGGCAGAAACCCTTATCTGGGCGCGATGCGGTAGATATCGCCCTCATCAATGGCTGCATAGAGCATCCCGTCGGGCCCAAGCACCAGCGCGCGGAAGCGGCCCGGTCCCATCGGCAAGTCCATCTCGGTCACGTCATTCACCGAAAGCCCGTCCTCGGTGATGTCGATGATGTCGATGCGCTGACCGACCGGGGTGCCGCCAAAGCCGATCCCCATCAGTCCGACCGCCATGCGGCCTTCCCACTCGCCCCAATGCTCGCC
>SKSL01000225.1 GCA_007123015.1 Natronohydrobacter sp.
GCCACAGGCAGGCTGACCAGTTCGGTGACGCGCAGGCCCGTGGCATAGAGCAGTTCCATCAGGCAGGTATTGCGCGCACGCTCGGCATCAGAGCGGCCATGCGCGCGGGCAGCGGCAAGGAGCGCTTCCACGTCGTCAAGGCTGAGCGTGACCGGCAGTTTCTTCGATTTGCCGGGGCCCGTGATGCGGCTGGCAGGGTCGTCCTTGCGCCAGCCTTCCGCATAGGCGAAGCGGAACATTTGCCGGATCGCGGCCAGCCTGCGCGCGCGGGTGGTTCGCGCAAGCCCTTCGGCTTCGCATCGTATGAGATAGGCTTCGATATCGCTGCGGCTGAGAGTCGCGACTGCCAGCTTCTGATCTGCGGCCCAGATGGCGAAGTCGCGCAGATCGCGAGCATAGGCCAGCAGCGTGTTGCGTGCAGCACCCTGCTCGGCCGCATGGGCGTCGAGAAAGGTGGAAATCCAGCGCTGGGCGGTAGGCTCCATGGTTTCAGCCCCGGCGGTCCAGCAGCAGAAGCTCGATGGCGATCTGCCGCGCTGCGTCTTCCAGCCCGGCAGCGCGCAGGGCTTGCAGACCGAGGGTCGCGGCGCGCGGATCGCCTGCTGCGGCCTGCGCGATCTGGCCAAGCGACCCGAGCACGACCAGACCCAGAGCGCCTGCATCGATCTGGCCTTGCACCGTGTCGGGCAGACTGTCCTGGGTCAGACCTGCATGGATCGCATTGGCCATATCAGGCGTCTCGATATCGGGAAGTGGTGCAGAAGCGGCCAGCGCCATGATGAAGCGGCCCAAGCCTGTGTCAGGGGCCAGAGCCGCCGCACGGTCAAGCCGGTCCTGTGCGAGCAGAAGAAGCTTCCAGACCTTTATGCGGGCGGTATCGTCAAACTCTTGGTCTGCCAGCGCTTCGGCATGGATGCTGGCGAAGGTCGTTTCCAGCTCGACCGCCTCGAAAAGCGGCCATGCGGCGGTCAGGCGCTGACTGATCGCGTCACTGTCGCCGCGCACCAGCGCTTGCTCAAGGGACTGGACCGCGCGCACACGCTCCCACATCCCACCCGAGGCCGCGGGGCGGCGCTGTGTGTAAAGCCCATGCAGACGATTGGCTTGCAGCACCTGCATCCGTGCCAGCCGTTCTGCTGCGTCAAGCTGCGCGCGCCAGCCCGAGACCCCGCGCAGATCCGCATGGGCGAAGGCGACAGGCAGTGTGGCCGTGGGGACAGGATCGCCCAGCGCCTCGAGTATACGCCAGCCCAAAGGGGTGATGGTCTGCGGTGGGGGCAGGGTGAGTTCGGCCTCTTCCTCTTCCAGAAAGCGTTCCAGAAGCCCGGCATCAACCGGATCGATCAGATCCAGGCTGCGCGCCACTTGCAGGCCAGACCATGCGGCCTGCCAATTGCCCCGGCGCGCGGTGCAGAAGATTTTCGCGGCCTGTCCGTCCTGTACCATGATTTCGCCGCCAATGGCTGCACAGGCGCGGTCCTCTTCGCCCAGAAGCAGCGCGATATCGAAGGCGCGGGCGCGCAGGGCGGCGCTGGGCTCGGGCGCGGCTTCGATCAACTGGCTGGCCTGTTCAAGCGCACCAAGGCCGATCAGCCGGTCAATACGCGCAAGCAAAACAAAACCGCGTGTGTCAAGCGTCAGCCCTTCCGGCGGCGCGAATTCCGCCATCAGCAGCCGCAGCGCCAGCCGCGCGGCGCTGGGCAGAGTGTCCGCAGGCATGGCGTTGATCGCTGTGATGATCTCTGTCACAGGGGTCGGTCCCCAGAAATCGCGCGGCAGTCCGATGCGTTCGGCTGTGAACAGACCCGTTGCGTCCGGCTCTGCCCCTGTCAGGGGAAGGACAGTGATCGTCTCGAAATGCGCAGGCGGCTGAACCGGGGCAGGTGCTTCGATCCGTGTGCTGGGCGGATCGGGCGCGACGGCTGGCGGGGGCGGGGCGTGAAGCGCTTCCTCCAGCCAGTCAATGGCCGTCAGCGGCGCGCCGGTCCGTTCTGCTGCAGCAGGCCAAGGCATGAGCATCAGCGCAAGGCCGCCTGCATATGGCAGAACGCGCTTCAATTCACCTCCAGCACCACCGGGGTCTCTACCGGGCTGCGGCTGGGCGAGAGATCGCCCACCACGGAATAGCCCGCCACTGCAAGACCTGCGAGCACTGCCAGGATCAGCACCAATCTGAAAACATAACGCATAAGAGCCTGCCTTTCATGGGGTCCCCCGTCTTCTGTCATCTGCCAGCGGGGTTTTCCGGTCGACAATGCCGCATTATCGCGACAATAGACAGAGGGGGCCAAGAAAACTTGAGGCTGTCGTGGCCTTGAAGGATATGATCGGCATGGAACTGCGCAAGACTGTTGTTATGATCGGGATGATGGGCGCAGGCAAGACCGCCGTCGGCAAGGAACTGGCGCGGATGCTTGCGGTCCCGTTTCGCGATTCGGATCAGGAAATCGTGCAGGCCGCGCGCATGACCATTGCCGAGATTTTCGCCCGCGATGGCGAAGCTTTCTTTCGCGCGCGCGAGGCCGAAGTGATCGCGCGGCTGTTGCGCGACCGGCCTTCGGTGCTGTCGGTAGGGGGCGGTGCGTTTCTGAATGCGGATACGCGCGCTCTGATCAGTGAGCTGGGGGTCTCGGTCTGTTTGCAGGCCGATCTGGATCTGCTCTGGACACGCGTGCGCCACAAGAACACACGCCCGCTTCTGCGCACGGCGAATCCGCGCAAGACCTTGGCAGAGCTGTTGGAACTGCGCGCGCCGATCTATGCCTTGGCCGATCTGATGGTCGAGGCGAAGCCGGATTATGCCATCCCGGACACGGCACGCGCAGTCCTGGCGGCGTTGCGCACGCGGCCCGATGTGTTGGGGGAGTAAGGCAATGACAGCAATTGACCGCGTGCATGTGCCGCTGGGGGATCGCGCCTATGATGTGGTGATCGGGCGGGGTCTGCTGGCGCAGGCCGGGGCGCTGATCGAACCGCTGTTGCAACGCAAGCAAATGGCCATCGTGACGGAAACCCGCGTGGCCGGGCTGCATCTGGACGCAGTGCAGGCGGGGCTGGGGGCTGCGGGGATCGCCTCGACCGCGCTCGCGCTCGCGCCGGGCGAGGCGACCAAGGGCTGGGCGGGCCTGACTGAGGCGGTCGAGGGACTGCTCGACGCCAAGGTCGAACGCCGCGATATCGTGCTGGCACTGGGCGGGGGCGTGATCGGTGATCTGGCAGGTTTCGCGGCGGCCATCCTTCGCCGCGGTGTGCGCTTTGTGCAGGTGCCGACCTCGCTTCTCGCGCAAGTGGACAGTTCCGTGGGCGGCAAGACCGGGATCAACACACGCCACGGCAAGAACCTGGTGGGGGCGTTTCATCAGCCCGCGCTGGTGCTCGCGGATATCGACCTGCTGGACACGCTGCCCGCGCGCGATTTTCTGGCGGGCTATGGCGAGGTGGTGAAATACGGCCTGCTGGGGGATGCGGCCTTTTTCGACTGGCTGGAGGCGAACGGGCCTGCGCTGGCCAAAGGCGACCGGGATTTGCGCCACTATGCGGTGCGCCGCTCGGTCGAAATGAAGGCGGGGATCGTGTCGCGGGATGAGACCGAACAGGGCGAACGGGCGCTGCTGAACCTTGGCCATACGTTCTGCCATGCGCTGGAAGCGGCAACGGGCTATTCAGACCGGCTGCTGCATGGCGAAGGGGTGGCGATCGGCTGTGCGCTGGCCTTTGATCTGTCGGCGCGCATGGGGCTGTGCGCGCAGGAAACCCCCAGCCGGGTGCGCGCACATCTGCGGGCCATGGGGATGGCGACGGAACTGGCCGATATTCCCGGCGACCTGCCCGGGGCCGCGGCGCTGATCGACCTGATGGGGCAGGACAAGAAAGTGCAGGACGGGCAGCTGCGCTTCATCCTCGCGCGCGGGATCGGCGCGGCCTTTGTCTGCGATGCCGTGCCGATGGAGGCGCTGCGCAGCGTGCTGGAAGACGGGCTGGCGCTGCAGGGGTGAGGGGCGGCTTTGCGGGACGAAGCTGCCGTTCGCTTCGGCTTCTCCGATTTAATTCATAAGACCTCTGCATAACGCGATTCCGCCGATGTCCCGCCCGGCGGCACCGCCGGGCAGCGCCTGCCTGCCCCCCGGCAGGCGCTTTTGACGGCTCAACTTGTTGTAACATAACAAATTATTCAATCGACTCGCAATTGGCACCCTTACGCCAAAGCGCCTACCCAGGCAGGCGCTGCCCTCATTTCGTCACGCAAATCAGGTTATGCAGAGGTCTTTTCA
>SKSL01000277.1 GCA_007123015.1 Natronohydrobacter sp.
GACAGCCCGGTGGCCTTCACACTGGCCATGATCCGGGGCGCGCGCGCAGGCAGGCGCGGGGCCAGGATCAGCAGCCAGCGCGGGTCTTGCGCGACAAGCTGTGCTTGTGCCGCCAGCGCGGCGGCTTCGTCCTCGGCGTGGGTCGAGGCCGCGACCCAGATCCTGCGCCCGGCCAGACGCGTTTGCAGCAGGGTCAATTCGTCCATGTCTGCCGCCAAAGGCGTGGCCGCAGGTTTCAGCGAGCGCATCCTCTGCACTGCGCGGCCTGTCAGCGTGCTCAGATGCCCGGCGCTTGCTGTATCCTGCGCTGTGATCAGCGCAAACCGGCGCAGCATGTCAGGGTAAAGCCCGCCCGCCCGTTGGCGCCGTGCCAGGGCTTCTGCATTCATCCGCGCATTGACATAGGCCAAAGGCACGCCGCGCGCGGCTGTTTCACAGATCAGACCGGGCCAGAGATCCTGCTCGGACCAGATCGCCAGATCAGGCTGCCAATGATCGAGAAAGCGGCGCGTATAGGCGGGCACATCGAGCGGCAACAACTGGTGCAGGCTTTGCGGTGGCAGATTGCCCGCGACAACCTGCGCGGCAGAGCGTGCGGTCGAGGTTACAAGCACATGCAGACCCGGGCGCGCATCGAGCAGGGCTGCGATCAGCGGACGCAGCGCCAGAACCTCGCCCAGACCCACAGCATGCATCCAGATCAAGGCCCCGTCCGGGCGTGGCAGACTGGCCAGGCCCTGTTTCTCGGCCATGCGCGCGGGGTCTTCCTTGCCGCGCGCCCGCCTGTGGCGCAGCGCCAGTTCAGCTGCGGGCCGCAGCAGCGGGCGCACCCCCAGATACAGGCGCAACTGCCAGCCGTCCCGCGCGGGCTTTGCATTGGTCGCCCGATCAGGCGGGGCTGTAGGGCTGTGGATCATGCGGCGGCTCTTAGCAGTTGCGCTGCAGACGGTCGAGATGCAAACCCTGCTTGCATCATCAGCATTGAAACAAGGTCATTCCGCTTGTTGTGCCACAGTTCCGCGTCAACACAGCCAACTGTTCCCAAACCGCTTGCAATGGAGAAGGCTGTGGATTTATCTGAAAGTGTTAAGGCTAACGCGTTTGGCGCGTCAACAATCCGAACAGGGGCAGAAGCAGGCATGGCGACAGAAAAAGAGTGGTGGCGCGGGTCCGTCACATATCAGATTTATCCGCGATCCTTCATGGACAGCAATGCTGACGGGGTGGGCGATCTCAAGGGCATCACGGCGCGGCTTGACCATGTGGCCAGCCTGGATGTCGATGCGATCTGGCTCTCGCCGATCTTCCCGTCGCCGATGAAGGATATGGGCTATGATGTCTCGGATTACACGGATATTGATCCGTGCTTCGGAACCATGGCCGATTTCGACGCCATGGTGGCGCGCGCGCATGAGCTGGGCCTGAAGGTGATCATTGATCAGGTGCTGTCACATGCTTCGGACCAGCATGCGTTTTTCATCGAAAGCAAAAGCTCGCGCGACAACCCCAAGGCCGATTGGTTCGTCTGGGCCAATCCCAACCATGATGGCACCCCGCCCAACAACTGGCTGTCGATCTTCGGCGGCCCGGCCTGGTCCTGGGATTCGCGACGCAAGCAATATTACCTGCATAATTTCCTGAAGGAACAGCCGGACTGGAACCTGCATAACCCCGACGTGCAGGACTATCTGCTGGGTGTCATGCGCTTCTGGCTGGAGCGCGGGGTCGATGGCTTCCGGCTCGACACGGTCAATTTTTACATGCATGACCAGTTGCTGCGCAACAATGCGGCCAATCACCTGCCTTGGGCGCAACAGGCGCATCGCCCTTTCGAAATGCAGTATAATCTGTTCTCTCGCAACCAGCCCGAAAACCTGGCCTTTCTGGAACGCATCCGCGCGCTGCTGGATGAATATGATGCGCGCACGACCGTGGGCGAAGTGGGCGACACGCATTTCGCCATTGAACTGATGGGCCAGTATACAAGCGGCAAGCGGCTGCACATGGCCTATTCCTTCGAGTTGCTCGGGCCCAATTACAGCCCCGAATTCTTCCGCTCGCGGATCACAGAGTTCTGGCGCAAGGCCCCGGAAGGCTGGCCCTGCTGGGCGTTTTCCAATCATGATGTGCCACGCCACATGACCCGCTGGAAAGAGTTCGGCGCTGATCATGACGCCTTGGCGCGGCAGGCGGCTGCAGTGTTGCTGGCTTTTCAGGGCTCGGTCTGCATCTATCAGGGTGAAGAACTGGGTCAGACGGATACAGCGCTTGAATACCATGAACTGACCGATCCCGAAGCGATCAATTTCTGGCCCGAAGCGTTGGGCCGGGATGGCGCGCGCACGCCCATGGTCTGGGAAGCGGGGGCCTCGAACGGGGGCTTTTCCGAGGCAAATGCGACCTGGCTGCCAGTCAAGCCCCCACAAGCGGCCCGTGCTGTGGATACGCAGGGCGGGGCGGACTCGGTCCTCAATTTCTACCGCCGGATGCTGGCTCTGCGCCGGGCGGAAGCGGATCTGCGGGTCGGTGGTATGGTCTTTCTGGATCTGCCCGATCCGATCCTTGGCTTTACACGCGGCGAAGGGTTGGTCTGCGCCTATAACCTCTCGCCCGAAGCGGTCGCATGCGACATCAAGGGCGCGCTGGAGCCGCTCTTGTCGCAAGATATCACACTCACTGACGGCCAGATCAGTTTCGGCCCGAACGGGTTCGTGATCGCGCGCAAGCGTGCTGCGTAAGGGTGGGCCTATGGACGACGTCTTGCCGCCGCATATGAGCGCCCGTGATCTGGAGCAGTTGCTGCAGGCGCGCCATGACGCCCCTTTCAATGTGCTGGGCCTGCATGATCACAAGGGCAAGCGCTGGCTGGTGGCAATGGCACCAGGGGCAGTGGCGCTTGAGGCGAAATTCGCCCGCAAGACTGTCGCGCTCACATGCCTGGATGGGGCGATATTCGTCGGGCAGGTGCCGAAATCGAAACACCCCTACCAGCTGCGCGCGAGCTATCCTGATGGCACTGTCTGGGATCATGACGACCCATATCGCTTCGGCCCGGTGCTGGGCGAATTCGACCAATATCTGCTGGGCGAGGGCACGCATCGCCGCCTGTGGCACGCTTTGGGCGCGCATGTCAGAGAACATGAAGCTGTCCAGGGGGTGCATTTCGCCGTCTGGGCCCCCAATGCGCAGCGTGCCTCGGTCATCGGGGATTTCAACCACTGGAATGGGGCGCAATACCCGATGCGGCGGGTGGGCCATACAGGCGTGTGGGAGCTGTTCATTCCCGGTCTGAACGCAGGTGTGATCTATAAATATGAGCTGCGCGACGCGCATGGTCACATCACGCAAAAGGCCGATCCAGTGGGCTTCGGTGCACAACACCCCCCCGAGACGGCCTCTGTGGTGCGCGACATTTCTGGCTATGGCTGGCAGGATGGTGACTGGATGGACCGTCGCGCATTGGTCAATCGCTTTGATGCGCCGATTTCGATTTATGAAGTGCATCTGGGGTCTTGGAAACGGCGCTGGGACGAGGGCGGGCGACCGCTCAGCTATCGTGAACTCGCCACGGAACTTGTGGATTATGCCGTGGATATGGGCTTTACCCATCTCGAATTTATGCCAGTTAGCGAATTTCCCTTCGACGGGTCATGGGGCTATCAGCCTGTGGGCCTCTATGCCCCCACGATCCGTTTCGGTCCCCCCCATGAATTCCGCGATCTGGTTGCGGCCGCGCATAAGGCTGGGCTGGGCGTGATCCTTGACTGGGTGCCGGGGCATTTCCCGTCTGACGCGCATGGGCTGGCGCAGTTCGACGGCACACATCTTTATGAGCATGCCGACCCGCGCGAGGGGTTCCATCAGGACTGGAACACGCTGATCTACAATTACGGGCGGACGGAAGTGCGCAATTTCCTGACCGCGAATGCGCTCTATTGGCTCACAGAATACCATGTGGACGGGCTGCGCGTGGATGCGGTCGCCTCGATGCTCTATCGCGACTATTCGCGGAAAGAGGGCGAATGGATCCCCAACCATTTGGGTGGGCGAGAGAATCTGGAAGCGATTGCCTTTCTGCGCGAGATGAACACGCTCGCTTATGCCGATGCGGACGGGATCATGACTATCGCCGAGGAATCAACCGCCTTTCCGGGCGTTTCCAGCCCTGTTGATACGGGCGGTCTGGGCTTCGGGTTCAAATGGAACATGGGCTGGATGAACGACACGCTGCGGTATATCGAGACAGACCCGATCTATCGCAGCTATCATCATCACCTGATGACTTTCCCCATAGACTGGGCCTGGACCGAGAATTTCATCCTGCCGATCAGCCATGATGAAGTGGTGCATGGCAAGGGCGCGATGATTGACAAGATGCCCGGCAACACTTGGGAAAAATTCGCCAATCTGCGCGCTTATTACGGCTATATGTGGGGCTTTCCGGGTAAGAAACTTCTCTTCATGGGCTGCGAAATCGCGCAGCATGGCGAGTGGAACCATGACAGATCGGTAGACTGGGACGCGCTCAATGGGGAACACAGTCGCGGGGTAAAAGCGCTCGTGCGCGATCTAAACCAGCTTTATCGTGACACACCTGCGCTCTACCGGCGCGACAGTGAGGCGGGCGGGTTCGAATGGATCGCCAATGACCCGGTCATCTCGAAAATCGCCTTCATGCGCTATGGGCTGGATCGTGACGCGCCGGTGCTGGTGATCTGCAATTTCACGCCGATTGCGCGGCATGATCTGCCCGTGGGTGTGCCTGCGCCGGGGCATTGGCAGGAAGTGCTGAACACAGATGCCGCTTGTTACGGGGGCAGCAATCTGGGCAATCTGGGCGGGTGTGATAGCGTGGCAGAGGGCTGGGACGGGATGGCGCAGCATATCCGCATCACGCTACCGCCATTGGCGACAGTGATCTTCCGCTTGAGGATGCAGGATTGAGCAGCGGACCAAAACGGGAGGGGACCGATATGCCAGACACGACCAGATTGGCGCAGCGCTCGATGGCCTTTGTGCTGGCAGGCGGGCGTGGCTCGCGACTGAAGGAACTGACTGACAACCGGGTGAAACCGGCGGTCTATTTCGGCGGCAAGACCCGCATCATCGATTTCGCGCTGTCCAATGCGCTCAATTCCGGGATCCGCCGCATGGCGATTGCCACGCAATACAAGGCCCATTCGCTGATCCGCCATTGCCAGCGCGGCTGGAATTTCTTTCGGGCCGAGCGCAATGAATATCTCGATATCCTGCCCGCATCGCAGCGCATGGGCGAGAATATGTGGTATCGCGGGACCGCTGATGCCGTGACCCAGAATATCGACATCATCGACAGCTACGGGATTGATTATATCGTCATTCTGGCAGGCGATCACATCTACAAGATGGATTACGAGCTGATGCTGCGCCAGCATGTCACGTCGAAAGCCGATGTGACTGTAGGCTGCCTGACCGTGGCGCGCGAAGACGCCAGCGCGTTCGGCGTCATGGCCGTGGATGAAGACAGCCGCATCACATCCTTTCTGGAAAAGCCCAAGGATCCGCCCGCTTTGCCCGGCCATCCCGACAAGGCGCTGGCCTCGATGGGGATCTATGTCTTCACCTGGTCCTTCCTGCGCGATCTGCTGCTGAAGGACAGTGGCGATCCCAGTTCCAGCCATGATTTCGGCAATGACCTGATCCCCGAAATCGTGAAACACGGCAAGGCGGTCGCGCATCGCTTTGACGAGTCCTGCGTGCGTGCCGACGGGGCCGAGGCTTATTGGCGCGATGTCGGCACGATCGACGCTTTCTGGCAAGCCAATGTCGATCTGACCGATTTCACTCCGACGCTCGATCTGTGGGACAAGGACTGGCCGATCTGGACCTATTCGGAATCGGTGCCGCCTGCGAAGTTCATTCATGACGAAAAAGATCGTCGCGGCATGGCGATTTCCTCGATGGTCTCGGGCGGGTGTATCATCTCGGGGACCGAAGTGCGCAGATCGCTGCTGTTCACGCAGGTGCACACCAATTCCTACGCTGTGCTGGATCAGGCGGTCGTCTTGCCGCAAGTGGTGGTCAACCGCTCGGCGCGGCTGCGCAAATGCGTGATCGACCGGGGCGTGGTGATCCCGGCGGGGCTGGTGGTGGGCGAAGACCCGGTCGAGGACGCCAGATTTTTCCGGGTCTCGGAAACAGGTGTGACCCTGATCACACGGCCCATGATCGAAAAATGGACCGCTGCGCAGTGACACGGGTTCTGTCGGTCACATCGGAATGTGCGCCGCTGGTGAAAACTGGCGGGCTTGCAGATGTGGCAGGAGCCTTGCCCGGGGCACTGATCGGTCAGGGTGTGCGCATGCGCACGCTTTTGCCGGGCTATCCCGATTTCCTCTGGAAACTGCGCGACCCGCGTGTCCGGGCGGAATTGCCCGAGTGTTTCGGAGGTCCTGCGCGCCTTCTCGAAGCGCGCCATGCCGGGCTTGATCTGCTGATCCTTGACGCCCCGCATCTCTTTGACCGCGAAGGCGGGCTTTATCTGGGGCTGGACGGGCGCGACTGGCCCGACAACCCCGAGCGCTTCGCAGCGCTCTGTTGGGTGGCCAGTAAGATTGCGAATGGTCTGCTGTCGGATTGGCAGCCTGACATCGTGCATGGCCATGACTGGCAGGGGGCGCTCGCGCCCTATTTTATTGCCCGCTCGCCTGCTGCGAAGCAGGTGCGCACAGTGCTGACGATCCACAATATCGCCTTTCAGGGTCTTGCTCCGGCCGCGCGCCTGTCTGCTCTGCGCCTCGCGCCTGCGGATTTCACGTCCGAAGGCTTCGAGTATTATGGCAAGATCTCGATGCTCAAGGCCGGGCTGATCTTCGCAGATCGGATCACCACAGTCTCGCCCACCTATGCTGATGAATTGCTGACCCCCGAATTCGGAATGGGGCTGGAAGGGGTGCTGCAGCAGCGCCGCAGTGATCTGATCGGGATCCTGAACGGGATCGATCTGGATGTCTGGTCGCCCGAAAAAGATGCCCATATCATCCCCTATCACAATCCGGTCGGCAAGCGGCCCAACAAGGCTGTGTTGCGGGCCGAATTTCGGTTACCAGAAACGGTCGGGCCGCTTTGTATCGTCGTCTCGCGCCTGACAGCGCAGAAGGGGCTGGATCTGTTGCTCAAGGCGCTGCCCGTATTGCTTGATCATGGCGGGCAGCTCGCACTTTTGGGCACTGGTGATCCAGAGCTTGAAGCTGCTTTTGCCAAAGCCGCCGAGCATCCCAATGTGAGCGTGCGCATTGGCTATGATGAATGGCTGGCCCATCGGATGATTGCCGGGGCTGATGCGATCCTTGTGCCGTCGCGGTTTGAACCTTGCGGGCTGACCCAGCTTTACGGGCTGCGCTACGGCACGCTGCCACTGGTCGCGCTGACAGGTGGGCTGGCCGATACAGTCATCCCGGCCACACCGGCGACACTTGCGGGCAATGTTGTGGCAACTGGCCTGCAATTTCATCCGATTCAGGCCCCGGCCTTGTCTAATGCGCTCGCGCGGCTCTGTGCGCTGTACAGACAGCGTGAGCTCTGGCATCGGATGGGGCGCAATGCTATGGCCCATCCTGTCGGATGGGACCATTCGGCCGCTGCCTATGCAGCGCTTTACAAGAGTTTGTCTGGCATCACCCAATGATCACTTCTTTTCAGCTGACCGCTGGCCGACCGTACCCGCTGGGCGCCACATTTGACGGCGAGGGCGTGAATTTCGCAGTCTTCTCGCAAAATGCCACCCGCGTCACGCTGTGTCTGTTCAACGATCAGGGCAATGAGGTCCTGCTCATCGATCTGGCCGAACGCGATGGCCATGTCTGGCATGGCTATATTTCGGGGATGCGTCCGGGACAGCAATATGGCTACCGTGTCCATGGGCCTTACCTGCCCGAAGAGGGACACCGCTTCAATCCGCATAAGCTGCTGATCGACCCCTATGCCAAGAAGCTGACCGGCCATCCGGTCTGGGATGATGCGCTTTATGGCTACAAGATCGGCGACCCGCAGGAAGATCTCAGTTTTGACACGCGCGATTCAGCGCCCTTCATGCCCCGATCTGTTGTCGTCGATCCGGCCTTCAGCTGGGGCGGTGTGGCCAAGGGCCGCCCCAGCCATAGCTGGTCCGAGACCGTGATCTACGAGGCCCATGTCACAGGTCTGACCGCCACACGTCCGGATATCCCGCATGCCGGGAAGTTTCTGGGCGTGGCTTCGGACCCGATGCTGGAGCATCTCACGAAACTTGGCGTGACCGCGATCGAGCTGCTGCCCGTGCAGGGCTTTGTCGATGACCGTTTTCTGGTCGAAAAGGGCCTGCGGAATTACTGGGGCTACATGACCTATGCGTTCTTCGCGCCCGAGCCGCGCTTCATGTCGGCGGGCGCGATTGCCGAGTTCCAGCAAATGGTTGCGCGCCTTCACGCAGCAGGGATCGAGGTGATCCTTGATGTGGTCTATAACCATACTGCCGAAGGCGACCAGCGCGGTCCAACATTCTGTTTCCGCGGCTTTGACAATGCCGCCTATTACCGTCTGGCCGAAGACAAGCGCTATTTCATCAATGACACGGGCTGCGGCAACACGATCAATATGGACCATCCCTTTGCGCTGCGGCTGGTGATGGACAGCTTGCGCTACTGGGTCGAGGTGATGCATGTCGATGGCTTCCGGTTTGACCTCGCCTCGACACTCGCGCGCACCGGTGGTGTGTTCGACCGCGATGGACCGTTTTGCCGCGCGATCCGGCAGGATCCGGTCCTCAATCGCGTCAAGCTGATCGCAGAGCCCTGGGATATCGGCCATGACGGCTACCAGCTTGGCGCCTATCCCGCGCCCTTCCGCGAATGGAATGACAAGTATCGCGACACAGTGCGCGCGTTCTGGCGCGGCGATGACGGGCAGGCGCGCAAGCTGTCGCGCCGGATTTCGGGATCGGCGCTGCATTTCGACCATGACGGGCGCCCTGCCACCTCTTCGGTGAATTTCCTGACCGCGCATGACGGCTTCACGCTGATGGACACGGTCAGCTATTCGAAAAAGCACAATCATGCCAATGGCGAGGAAAACCGCGACGGGCATGACCATAATTTCTCGGACAATTGCGGCCATGAAGGGCCGAGCGCTGATGCCGAGATCGTCGCGCTGCGTGCCCGGCGCCGCCGCAACATGTTCGCTACGTTGATGTTTTCCCAGGGCACGCCGATGATCTTGGCAGGCGATGAGATCGGCAATTCCCAGGATGGCAATAACAATGCCTATGCGCAGGACAATCTCATAGGCTGGGTGGATTGGAGCAAGGCCGATACCGAGTTTCTTGAATTCTGCCGCGCGGCGATTGCGTTTCGCAAGCAAAACCCGATCCTGCGCCAGAAGCGCTTCCTGCATTCCCTCTCGCGCCCCGAGGATGGCAAGCCCGATATCTTCTGGCGCAAGCCGAATGGTGCCGTGATGCGCGACGAGGACTGGAACCGGCCTGATCTGCGCTTCCTTGGGGTGGAAATCCGCATGGCCCATTCGACCCCAACATATGAGCGCCGTTTTGATGCCATTTTCGTTGTGTTCAACAACGGCACTGATGTGAAAGTCACGATGCCCGAGTCCATTGACGGCCAGTTCTGGCGGCGTGTGTTCGACACGACCGATCTGCAGATGGAACACCCGCCGCTGACCGCGTCACTGGTCAAGGGCAATTCCGTGGCCGTGTTTAAAATGACGAAAGACGCGCCGACGCGCGCGCGCGCAAGTCGCAGGAGAAAAGAGCAGTGATCCAGACGATTCCCACCCAGCCCATTGCAGGCCAGAAGCCCGGCACCTCCGGGCTGCGCAAGAAAACCCCGGTTTTCATGGAAACGCCGTATCTGGAAAACTATGTACAGTCGATTTTCGACGGGATTGGCGGGGTTGAGGGGAAAACGCTCGTTGTGGGTGGTGATGGGCGGTATTTCAATGATCGCGCCATTGGGGTCATTCTGCGCATGGCGGCGGCCAATGGGGCTGCACGCTGCATTGTCGGGCAGGGGGGATTGCTGTCCACGCCTGCGGCCTCGCACCTGATCCGCAAACGCAGTGCGGATGGTGGGCTGATCCTGTCTGCAAGCCACAATCCCGGTGGGCCAGAGGCGGATTTCGGGCTGAAATACAATGGCCCCAATGGTGGACCCGCAAGCGAGAGCGTGACGGACCAGATTTTCGCCCGCACGCTTGATATCAGCCAATATCGCATCTGGGATGGCGCAGCTCCGGATATTGGTCTGATCGGCGAAGCGCAACTTGGCCCGATGCTGGTCGAAGTGATCGACCCGATCACCGATTATGCTGATCTGATGGAAAGCCTGTTCGACTTCCCTGCCATTCGCGCAGTTTTTGCGGGCGGTTTTCGTGTCTGTTTCGATGCGATGCATGCGATCACAGGCCCCTATGCGCAGGAAATCCTGGAAAAACGGCTTGGTGCCGCGCCCGGCGCTGTGGTCAATGGCACCCCGTCGCCCGATTTCGGCGGCGGCCACCCGGACCCGAACCCGATCTGGGCGCATGAGTTGATGACGACCATGTATGGCCCCGACGCGCCTGATTTCGGCGCAGCGAGCGATGGCGATGGGGATCGCAACATGATCGTCGGGCGTGGCTGCTATGTCAGCCCCTCGGACAGTCTTGCGGTGCTCGCCGATCTGGCGCATCTGGCCCCCGGTTATGCCGAAGGTCTGGCCGGTGTTGCCCGTTCGATGCCGACATCAGCCGCTGTGGACCGTGTCGCAGCGGCCAAGGGGATCGACTGTTTCGAGACCCCGACGGGCTGGAAATTCTTCGGCAATCTGCTTGATGCGGGACGTGCCACGCTCTGCGGCGAAGAATCCGCCGGGACCGGGTCCAACCATGTGCGCGAGAAGGACGGGCTCTGGGCCGTGCTTCTGTGGCTCAACATTCTGGCCGCGACCGGCAAGAGCGTTGCCGAACTTATGGCAGACCATTGGGCGCGCTATGGGCGGAATTACTATTCGCGCCATGATTACGAAGAAGTCCAGAGCGACGCGGCCAATGCTTTGATCGCGGACCTGCGCGCGGAACTGCCTGCGCTTCCGGGCAAGACATTCGGCGCGCTGACCGTGGAAAGCGCGGACGAATTTTCCTATGATGATCCGGTCGATGGATCGCATGCTGCAGGGCAGGGGCTACGCGTTTTCTTCACAAATGGCGCGCGCGCTGTGCTGCGGCTGTCGGGCACCGGCACAGCGGGTGCCACGCTGCGCGTCTATCTCGAAGCGCTGGAAACTGACCCCGACCAGTTGCAGCACGATCCGCAAACCGCGCTGAAAGATGTGATCGCAGCAATTGACGTAATATCCGGGATCGCCGCACGGACCGGGCGCAGCAAGCCCGATGTGATCACCTGAGACGCGCTATTCGGGGACCAGATCCGTCGCGAACGCCCCGCTTGCCCTATAGCACTGGTCCATATCAGGCAGATGCATCGGCGAGCGGGTAAAACACAAATCAACGTCGAAGCGGCCCGCGATCCGGGGTTCTGTGCCTGAAAGGCGCAACGCCTCGACTGTGACACCGCCTTCGGGAAAGACCAGCGGTGAGACCCAGTAATCGCGCCAGCCCTCGGGCAGGAACAGGATGCGCGCGTCATGCGGCATGCTGCCGCCCGGCGGCAGCGAGAGTTGCACGACCAGCCGCGCATCGCCCGCGACACCTTCGAAACTAACCGCATCAACCGACATGAAGCGCGTGAAACCTGCCCGCGATTGAGGAGCATTCAGGGCGAAATCTTGCGCGATGTCCTGAAATCGGAATTGCAGGGCTGGCTCGGCTGCGGCGCTCACGGCCCCTGAAACAAGAACAACACCCGCGAGAACTATGCGCCGCATCGTCACACCTCGACCCGGTAATGCAGGTCTGTGGTCTTGATCCATGACAGGCGCAATTCGATGGGCTGTTCCGAATAATCCAGCGCAAGGCGACGCACGAACAGGATTGGCGCGCCCGTCTCCAGCCCCAATTCGCATGCGCATGCGCCCGACGCCTGCGCCGCCGTGATCTCTTCGCGAGCGCGGTGAACCGTTGTCGCATAATCGGTCTGGTACAGCTGATAGAGCGTGTTCGGCAACACCTCGGGTCGATGCTCCAGCGCGCCGAAGCGTGCTGCATCAAGCAGGATATGCTCATAAAGGATCGGCACACCGTCGCCTTCGCGCACGCGGGTAATACAGAGCAAATCGCCCCCCGGCGACAGTCGCAACGCCTCTGCCTCGGCCGTGCTGGCGGGGCGCTGAAGGCGTGACAGAACCCGGCTTTCAGGATGCAGGGTGCTGCCATCGGCGCGGCGCAGGTTGAAGAAACGAAACAGCACGGCATCGCTGTCATGGCTGGCCACCACTGTTCCCTTGCCCTGACGCCGCACCACCACGCCTTCGGCAGCCAGATCCAGCAGCGCCTTGCGCAATGTCCCGACTGCCACGCCGTATTCCTCGGCCAGCCGCGTCTCGGGTGGCAGATAGGTGCCTGGCGACCATTCACCTGCCTCGATCCGCGCCATCATGAGATCGCGCACTTGTCGGTGCAGCGGCTGGGCAAGCGGACGAGGGGCAGGGCGAGTCATGTGAAAACCTGCAAGAAGGGGCGTTGACAGTTCTATATCATATAAACTATATAGTTTTCAAGCGGCGCGTTAAACTGAGTCGCCCGCCCAGAAGGAAGACACATGACTACCCTCACGATTTCCCTGCAAACGGCCACAGATCTGGCGCTTTCAGCCTTCACCGCTGCCGGGATGCCAGAAGAGCTGGCTCTGCCCGCCGCGCGTGCGCTGGTCATGGCCGAGCGTGAAGGACTGCCCTCACATGGTTTGGCGCGCGTGCCCTTCTATGCTGCGCAGATGCGGACAGGAAAAGTGCGGGCCTGTGCCATGCCGCAGGTTGCGACTGACGGGGCAGTGATCCGGGTCGATGCCGGGTATGGTCTGGCTTTCGCGGCGATTGAGTCCGGCGCAGAGGTGGCGCGCAACCTGACGCGCGAGCTGGGCGTGGCAGTCGTCAGCGTCACCCATTCGCATCATTTCGGTGTGGCGGGGCAAGCTGTCGAGCCTTTCGCCCGCGAAGGTCTGATCGCGCTGGCCCTTGCCAATGCCCCTGCCGCGATGGCCCCTTGGGGCGGCAATCGTGCGCTCTATGGCACCAATCCTATCGCCTTTGCCTGCCCGCGTGAGAGCGGCGATCCGCTGGTGATTGACCTCTCGCTGAGCCATGTTGCGCGCGGCAAGGTGATGCTGGCGCAAAAGGCCGGCAAACCCATTCCCGCCGACTGGGCGCTCGATGCGGACGGCAATCCCACGACCGATGCAGATGCCGCGATGTCAGGAACCATGCTGCCTTCGGGCGGGGCGAAAGGGGCCGCGCTTGCGCTGATGGTCGAATTGCTGACCGCCGGTCTGGCAGGTGCCAATTACGCGTATCAAGCCAGTTCGCTCTTTGACGATCAGGGTCCGCCCCCGGATCTGGCGCATTTCCTGCTGGTGCTGGACCCCGCGCGCTTCGCGCCCGGTTTTGCCGCCCGTGCCGAGGCCATGTTTCAGGCGATCGAGACGCAAGAAAGCGCGCGCCTGCCCGGCGCCCGGCGTATGACCGAGCGCGCGGCCCGCGCCGATACCATCGAAATTCCCCAGACCCTGCATGACACGCTTGCCGGGCTGGCCACCACCTGACCGAAGTAAAAGGGAGAGGAACCACCATGAAAGCCAATGCCCATCCGCAACTGCTTGTCCATGACAAGGCCGATAATGTCGGTGTCATCGTGGTCGAGGGCCTGACCGCTGGCACCGACATGCTCTGTGTCTGCACGGAAGATAACAGCGATTTCCGCCTGACCGCGAAAGCCGATATCCCCATCGGCCACAAGGTCGCGCTGAAAGACCTGAGCGCTGGCGATACGGTCATCAAATATGGTGAAGATATCGGCAAGATGATTGGTGGTGCCGAAACCGGCGGCCATGTTCATGTCCACAATCTGAAAACGAAACGCTGGTAAGGAGCGCGCGCAATGGCTTTTGATTTCACGCAAGAAACCGTCAAGGCATGGCGTCGCGAGAATGGTCGCGTCGGTGTGCGCAACCATGTGCTGATCCTGCCCGTGGACGACATCTCGAACGCCGCCTGCGAGGCAGTGGCCAATAACGTCAAGGGCACGATGGCCATTCCCCACGCTTATGGCCGCCTGCAATTCGGCGAAGATCTGGACCTGCATTTCCGCACCATTATCGGCACCGGCGCAAACCCGAATGTGGCCGCCGTGGTCGTCATCGGGATCGAGCCGGAATGGACCAAGGTAATCGTGGACGGCATCGCGAAAACCGGCAAGCCGGTCGAGGGGTTCTGGATCGAACAGAATGGCGATTTCGAGACGATCCGCAAAGCCAGCTGGAAGGCCAAGGAATATGTCCATTGGGCATCCGAGCTGCAGAAGGAAGATTGCCCACTGACCGATCTCTGGGTGTCGACCAAATGCGGCGAGTCTGACACGACCACGGGCCTGTCCTCCTGCCCGACGGTTGGCAACATGTATGACAAGCTCTTGCC
>SKSL01000236.1 GCA_007123015.1 Natronohydrobacter sp.
ATACCTGTGTCATGCTCTATACTTCGGGGACGACGGGCAAGCCCAAGGGCGTGGTGCTGTCGAACCGCAATATCATCCTGACCTCGAAGAATTCGTCCGAGTTTGACAAGCTGCGTCCGGGTGACGAAATTCTGGCCTATCTGCCAATGGCCTGGGTCGGGGATTTCATCTTTGCCATCGGGCAGGCTTATTGGACCGGCTTCTGCGTGAACTGCCCAGAGTCAGCGCAGACCATGCTGACGGATCTGCGCGAAATCGGACCGACCTATTATTTCGCGCCGCCGCGTGTGTTTGAAAACATGCTCACCACTGTGATGATCCGGATGGAGGATGCGTCACCCCTGAAGCGTAAGATTTTCCATCATTTCATGGGGTTTGCGCGCGATGTTGGACCAAAGCTTTTGGATGGCAAGCCGGTCGGACTGGGTGCGAAGCTGAAATACGCTCTCGGCAATCTGCTGGTTTACGGCCCGCTGAAAGACACGCTTGGCTTGCGTCGTATCCGCGTGGCCTATACTGCCGGTGAGGCGATCGGGCCAGAGATCTTCGATTTCTACCGCTCGCTGGGGATCAATCTGAAGCAGCTTTACGGCCAGACCGAAGCGTCTGTGTTCATCACCCAGCAGCCTGATGGTGAAGTGCGCTCGGATACTGTGGGCGTGCCTTCGCCTGGGGTTGAAGTGCGCATCGCAGATAGCGGCGAAGTGTTCTACCGCTCGCCCGGTACATTCGAGAGCTATTACAAGAACGCCGAAAGCACGGCTTCGACCAAAGACCCGGAAGGTTGGGTCGCGACGGGCGATGCGGGGTTCTTTGAAGAAGGGTCTGGTCATCTGCGCATCATCGACCGCGCGAAGGATGTGGGCAAGATGGCCGATGGCAGCCTGTTCGCGCCGAAATATGTCGAGAACAAGCTGAAATTCTTTCCCAATATTCTGGAAGCGGTGGTGTTCGGCAATGGCCGCGACCGCTGCGTGGCCTTCATCAATATCGACCTGACCGCGGTCGGATCTTGGGCCGAACGCAACAATATCGGCTATTCCAGCTATCAGGAACTGGCAGGGTTGAAACGCGTGCTCGACACTATTCAGGAACATGTCGAGCAGGTCAATGAGAGCGTGGCACAGGACAAGATGCTGTCGGGCTGTCAGATCCATCGCTTTCTGGTGCTGCATAAAGAACTCGATGCGGACGATGGCGAGATGACCCGCACCCGCAAGGTCCGCCGCCGGATCGTCGAAGAGAAATTCGCAGATCTGATCGACGCGCTCTATGCGGGCCGCGACAGCATCTACACGGAAACCGAAGTCACCTATGAGGATGGGCGCAAAGGCAAGCTGAAAGCGACGCTGGAATTGCGCGATGCCAAGGTCTTTGGCCAGCCCCCCGCCCGGGTGGCGGCGGAATGAGCGGGCAGGGAGGGGACATGCTCGATACACAATCAGACGAAGGCTACACCACAGCGGATGGTCGCAAGATCGGTGGTGTGGCGATGGAGATGCGCAATATCACGCTGCGCTTTGGCGGTGTGGTGGCAATCAAGGATATCAGTTTCGACATACGCTGGGGCGAGATCCGCGCGATTATCGGGCCCAACGGGGCGGGTAAATCGTCCATGCTAAACGTGATCTCGGGCTTCTATCATCCGCAAGAGGGGGAAGTGATTTACAAGGGCTACAAGCGCCCGAAAATGCGGCCCTACCAGGTCGCGCGCCAAGGAATTGCGCGCACTTTCCAGAATATCGCGCTGTTTGAGGGCATGTCCGTGCTCGACAATATCATGACGGGCCGCTTGCATCACATGAAGTCCAATATGCTGCAGCAGGCGCTCTGGTGGGGCAAGGCCGCGCGCGAGGAAGACGAGAACCGCGCCCAGGTCGAGAAGATCATCGACTTTCTGGAAATCCAGCACATCCGCAAGACCCCTGTGGCGCGGCTGCCTTACGGGCTGAAAAAGCGTGTCGAACTGGCGCGGGCGCTTGCGGCGGAACCCTCGATCCTGCTGCTGGACGAACCGATGGCAGGCATGAATGTCGAGGAAAAAGAGGACATGTGCCGCTTCATCCTGGATGTGAATGACGAATTCGGCACGACCACTGTGCTGATCGAGCATGATATGGGCGTGGTCATGGACCTGTCTGACCGTGTGGTCGTCATGGATTACGGCAAGAAAATCGGGGACGGCACGCCCGATGAGGTGCGCAACAATGAAGAGGTCATCAAGGCCTATCTGGGGGTGTCGGATGACTGATCAGATAACAGCGGCTCGATGGACAGGGGGGGCGCACCATGCCTGATACGCTACTTTTCGCGATGGAAGCCACGCTGAACGGTCTGACCGCCGGCGTGATGTATGCGCTGGTCGCTCTGGGCTTTGTGCTGATCTTCAAGGCCAGCGGCATTTTCAACTTTGCCCAAGGGGTCATGGCGCTCTTTGCTGCGCTGACGCTGGTCGGGCTGCAATCGGGGCAAGTGCCCTTCGCGCATCTGATCAATGCGATTTTCGGCACGCGCATCCATCATTTCGGTTGGAACATGCCCACATTCCTGGCCATCCCGGCGACTGTGCTGGTGATGATCGCGCTGGCCATCGTGATCGAACGATTCATCCTGAAACATCTGATCAATCAGGAACCGATCATCCTGTTCATGGCGACCATCGGGCTGGCCTATCTGTTGGAAGGTGTCGGTGACATCATGTGGGGGGCCGAGGTCAAGGCGCTGGATGTCGGTCTGCCCAAAGGCATGTCGGGGCCAGTGGATGACCTGACCTTCGCGTGGTTCGGTTACGGCTTCTACATCGACCGGCTGGAGCTATGGGCCGCAGGAATCGCTGCAATTCTGGTGGCTTCGCTGACGATCTTCTCGCAATACACGAAGCAGGGCCGCGCGTTGCGCGCAGTGGCCGATGATCATCAGGCCGCATTGTCAGTCGGCATCTCGCTGCGCTTCATCTGGGTGCTGACCTGGTCGATTGCAGGCATCGTGGCGCTGGTCGCGGGCATCATGTGGGGGTCGAAATCGGGCGTGCAGTTCTCGCTGTCGCTGATCGCGCTCAAGGCGCTGCCCGTGCTGATCCTGGGCGGTTTCACCTCGATCCCCGGTGCGATTGTCGGCGGACTGATCATCGGGGTGGGTGAGAAACTGTTCGACTTCTTCATGCAGCCGATCATCGGCGGGGCCACGGAAAACTGGTTCGCTTACATGCTCGCGCTCGTCTTCCTGTTGTTCCGACCGCAAGGGTTGTTCGGCGAAAAAATCATCGAGAGGGTGTAGAGATGCTGTATCGTGAAGCAGGCGATTTCAAGACAAGCTATGTCGCCGACAGCCAGACCTTTCCGATCAAATTCGACCGGTTCGGCTATTATGCGATCCTTGCCATTGCCTTTCTGGGCATCCCGCTGGTGATCAATGATTATTGGGCCAATTCCATAGTGGTGCCCTTCCTGATCTACACCATCGCGGCGCTGGGGCTGAATATCCTGATCGGTTATTGCGGGCAGTTGTCGCTGGGAACCGGGGCGTTCATGGCCGTGGGGGCCTATGGCAGTTACAAGCTGATGACGGCCTTCCCGGACCTGAACATTGTTTTCGTGATCATCCTTGCCGGTTTCGTGACAGCCGGGGTAGGGGTTCTGTTCGGGCTTCCCAGCTTGCGGATCAAGGGCTTCTATCTGGCGGTGGCAACGCTGGCCGCGCAGTTCTTCCTGATCTGGCTTTTCACGCGGCAAGGGTGGTTCTACAACTACTCGCCCACCGGGATGATCTCGGCGCCAACGCGTGAAGTGTTTGGCTACCCGGTCACAGGCCCACGCGCGTCGGCTGTGTCGATGTACATGATATGCCTGTGTTTTCTTGTGGCGTCAGCCTGGCTTGCACGGAATCTGACTCGGGGGTCCCTGGGACGGCAGTGGATGGCCATTCGCGACATGGATATCGCGGCGGAAATCATCGGGGTTAACCCGCTGAAGGCGAAGCTTTCGGCCTTTGCCGTGTCCAGCTTCCTGATCGGGATTTCGGGCGCGCTTCTGTTCACTGTCTATCTGGGCGCGGCAGAGGCAGGCGAGGCCTTCGGGATCGACAAATCCTTTCTTGTCCTGTTCATGGTGATCATCGGGGGGCTGGGGTCGATCTTCGGGGCTTTTGCCGGCGCGGCCTTCCTGATTATCGGGCCAGTCATGCTGAAGCTTTTGCTGGTCGACACTTTGGGCTGGCCCACCGATCTGGCCGCGCATCTGGAGAT
>SKSL01000241.1 GCA_007123015.1 Natronohydrobacter sp.
ATCTGTAAGATCTTTTCCAGATGCAGCCCGATGGCCTCTGCGTTACCCGTCGAGCAGGACATCAGGAACCGATCTTCGACCAGTCGGAATGTGACGCCATCATCAAAGATCAGACCATCCTCTGTCAGCATCAGCCCATAGCGACCCATCCCCGGCGCAAGTGTGCCGTAGCGCGCAGTGCAGGCATGCTCGATCAGGCGCAGCGCATCTGGCCCCTCGATGGCATGGACCCCCAGCGGAGCGCCGTCATAGATGGCGACACCCTCGCGCACGGCCCGCGCCTCGCGATCAACAGTCTGTTGGAAGCTCTCGCTTGTGCGCGGGTAGTATCCGGGCCGCCGCCAGCGCGCACCAGCTTCATACATCACTGCGCCCTTTTCCATATGCCAGGTTGTCAGCGGCGTATGACGGAAGGGCAGGACGGCCGGTCCGGCCTTGTTGCCTGCTATGCTGCCGAAGCTGACAGGCGTGTATGGCGCGCGGAAGGTCGTGACACCTACCTGATCCGGCGCCTTGCCTTGCAACCCGGCCAGAATGCCGATCACATTGACATTGCCGGTCTTGCCCTGATCGAGCGCCATTCCGGCCGTCGTGTAGCGTTTGGCGTGTTCGACCGCGCCATAGCCTTCGCGATATGCCAGCGCGATATCGCCCAGTGTGACATCATTCATCAGATCGACAAAGGCCTTGCCCTTACCGGGAACAGACCAGAGCGGTGCGATGGTGTAGGGTGCCTCCTCGAACTGTGGCACCTTCGGCACTGCCACACCCAGATAGTTTGCCACGGCTTCTGCCCCCGTGCGCAAGGCACGCGCGATCCCGAACACTCCGTCTGCCCCACCCACCGAGGCCGACGACTGTGCCGCCTGGTCGGGACGGAAGGCGGCGATGGTGTCATCCCAGCGCAGGCTCCCGCGCGATTGCGAATGCAGATGCACTGCCGGGTTCCACCCGCCCGATACTGCCAGCAGATCGCAGGTGATGCGCTCGGCAGCGCCTCCGCCCACAGGGGCAATCTCGACGCCGCGCAGCCCCGCGCGCCCGAAACTGCGCAGCACCTGATACCCGGCGCGCAATGGCAGATCAGCGGCCTCCACGCTCTCGCGGCTGTCGATGACGGCGGCAAGCTCCACGCCCGCAGCGCGCAGGTCGCGTGCGACTTCATGCGCGCTGTCGTTATTGGTGAAGATGACTGCGCGTTGACCGGGCCGCACGCCCCAGCGGTTGACATAGGCCTGCACAGCCGAGGCCAGCATCACCCCGGGCAGGTCATTGCCCGCAAAGACCATCATCCGCTCGATCGCCCCTGTCGCACAGATGACATGGCCTGTGCGCACCCGCCATCCGCGTTCGATCAGACCCGGATGACCGGGCGCGCGCTCCTGCACCATGACCAGCCCATGCTCGCGCCAGCCCCATGCGGTGGCCTGTTGCAGATGCGTGACATTGGGCCGCTCCGCCAGTTCCGCGACGGCCCGCGCGACCCAGTCCATCGCAGGCCCGCCATCAACCTCGACCTTGCGCGCCAGCAGATTGCCCCCGGCCTCTAGCCCTTCATCCACCAGCATGACGCGCGCATTGGCGCGCGCGGCGGTCAGCGCGGCCATCAGTCCTGCAGGGCCAGCCCCCACAACCAGAAGGTCACAATGCGCGTTGCGCGTCTCATATCGTCCCTCAGGGGCGGTTTCAGGCGCGGCAGCCAGCCCGGCAGCCTTGCGGATCGCAGGCTCGAACAGGTGCCAGTCCGGCCACATGAAGGTCTTGTAATAAAAGCCCGCCGGGGTCAGCCGCGAGAACAAACCCGCCACAGACCAGAGGTCGAACCGCACTGAGGGCCAGCCATGGATGGACCGCACATCCAACCCGTCGCTGAGTGGCAGAATCGTCGGCACGACATTGCCCTGCGCGGCCGAACCCGCCAGCGCCACCAGTGCCGCGGGCTCTTCCGCCCCGGACCCTATGATCCCGCGCGGACGGTGATATTTGAAGCTGCGCGTAACGATCCGCACGCCGTTTGCGAGGAGCGCCGAGGCCAGCGTGTCGCCCGGATGCCCGACCATTTCGCGCCCGTCAAAACGGAAGTGCAAAACCCGATCCCGATCAATTCGCCCTCCGTTGGCCAGTCGTTCAGGCACCATGCTGCACCTCGAGGATCTCATGCGTGCGCGTGTCACGCCGCAAGGTCAGCCACGCCCCGCACCCTTTGGAATGGCACCAGCGCTCGGGCACCGGGCCGATGCGGTTTTCGGGCACTGTCAGCCAGTCCACCCAGTCGGCATCGGATATCTGAGCGGGGTCTTGGGGCCGGGGCGCGGTGGCCGGGCCACCGTAGCTGAACTCGATTTCAGAGCGCGGCCCACAAAACGGGCAGTGGATCAACAGCATGGACTACCTCGCCGTGGTTGTGCCCGCCTCGAGCACATATTCCAGATGCCGAAAACGCCCCAGCCCGAAAGGCGTGGCGAGGGGATGCGGTGAGCCGGTCGCCAGCAGATGCGCTAGACAAAGCCCGCCCGCAGGGATTGCCTTGTAGCCACCCCACCAACCGGCAGAAACGAACAGTCCCGGTACATCGGTGGTCGAGATGATGGGGCTTGCATCATGGGCAATGTCCAGATGTCCTCCCCATTGTCGCAAGAGCTTCACGCGGCGAAAGGATGGAAAAAGGTCGAGCATCGCGGCAACTGTATCCTCGAACACATGCTGCTTCACGTCGCGCCGGAAGGACTGGCCCAGATCGGTCGCACCACCAATGACCAGCTCGCCCTTGTCGGATTGGCTCAGATAAACCCCTAGATCGGGACAGTTCACCACCACATCGATGCAAGGCTGCAGAGGCTCTGAAACAAAGGCCGACAGGTTGATCGTGCGCAGGGGCAGGCGTAGCCCTGCAGTCTCGCTGAGCGTGGTCGTGTGACCCGATACCGCCAGCGCCACCTTGCCCGCCCGCACGAACCCGCGCGGGGTTTCGACCCCTGTCACCGCCCCGTCTGCGCCACGGGTAATGGCCGTTACAGGGGTATTCTGATGTATCTCCACCCCCATCGCATCGATTGCACGCGCATAACCCCAGGCCACGGCATCATGGCGATTGACGGCTGCATCCGGGTGAAACTCCGCGCCCAGAATCGGCAGCCGCGCATCCGGCCCGCCACCGGTCAGCTTCGGCACCATGCGGCGCAGGTCCGGCACGCTCAGCGGGCGATAGCGCGCACCATGCAGGTCCATCGTCAGGCGCCGTCGCCGCCGGTCCCGGACCATCCCCCAAGTCTGCAACACATCCACCATTCCGCGCTTGGAATGCATGGTGTTGAAGTTCAGATCTTTTGTCAGACGGTCGAAAAGCGCCACCGATTTGACGTAGAAGGGGATTGATTCATCGCGCATGTAATTCGAACGGATCGTGACCGTGTTGCGCGCAATGTTGCCCCCGCCCAGCCAACCGGCCTCGAGCACCGCGATATTGGTCAGCCCATAGACCCGCGCCAGATGCCATGCCGTGGCCAGCCCGTGACCACCAGCGCCTACAAGGATGATGTCATAATCTGTCTTGAGTTCTGGCGCGCGCCACTGCGCAGCCCAGTTCCGATGCTCGGAAATGGCATTTCTTGCCAGGTTCAGCACTGAGAAACGCGCCATCTCTGCCTCATGCCTGACTCAACATACATTCGTGACATAACATTATAATCACAATAAGCCTTCCGTATACAATAATGTTTTGCAATTGTTGTCGGGGAATAAGTGGTTTTTCCAGCCGAGCTTTTGTGGTTCTACCCATCGCAAATGCTCGACGCACCCGCCCTTGCGGGCGGGTGCGTCGAGCATTTCCTGTGGCGGCTGGCGTTCAGCCCTGTCGCGCAATTGGCCAGTCGAAAGGACGGTCGATGCCTGCCATCTTGACGCCGGTAAATGCCGATGCCTCGAAGCTCAGCGCGCGCAGGTCCTCGGGTTCCAGATTATGCACCGATGACTTGCCGCAGGCTTTGGCCAGGGCCGTGACCTCCATGGTCATCGCGGTGAGCATCCGTGCCACGCGCTCGGCGCCAGCGGCGACATTCATCCGCTCACCCGCGCCATGCGGCTGCGACCGGATGCATGGGAGGCGCCTCTTGATCGCGCAGATGAAGAAACCCGGGCCAGCATGATCTTCCTGATGGCGCTGCAGGATATCAACCTTGGGCAAAGCAAGTTCAGTGAGGACGAGATTGATGAAATCGACAGTGAAGCC
>SKSL01000252.1 GCA_007123015.1 Natronohydrobacter sp.
CGCCGCCCCCAGCAGGATCAGCCCGGCGATGTACTCGCCTGCGGTTTCCGGTTCGATGAAGGGGGCAAAGACGAACTCGAAAAAGATGATCCCCAGCACCGCCATGGTGAAGGGCTTGATGGCCCAGTTCACCGCCAGCGTGATGATCAGCCCCTTGGGGCGTTCATGCACTCGCGCCAGCGCGGCGAAGTTCACCGCCACCATCATCGGGTAGATCATCACCCAGATCAGCACTGCGATCACCAGGTTGATCTGCCCGACCTCCCACCCGGCAAGCATGGCGAACAGATCGGGGAAGAGCGCGCCAAGCGCCAGCCCGGTCAGAATGCTCAAGCCTACCCAGAGCGACAGAAAGCGTTCGAATGTGGACATGTGCGGGCGCTCACATCTTGTCAGGGGTGACGCAGCAGGCAGGATCGCTGGATGCGGCTTGAAGCGCGGCAATCAGCTCCGCCAGCGGGGCCAGCGAACCGGGCACCAGCGCATAACACACGCGCGGAGGGTCGATCTGCCCCTCAATCACGCCTGCGGCTTTCAGGATACGCAGGTGTTCGGACACGGTCGATTGCGCCAGCCCGACTGCCTGCACAATATCGCCGCCGATACAGCCTGGCGTGCGCGCGAGCAACACAAGGATCTTCAGCCGCGCCGGATGCGCCAGCGCTTTGGCCAGTGCAGCAAGGTGGTCGTCATCTGTCTGATCTGTAGCGCTGAGTTCCGTAAGCATGGCAAATGCATCGTTAATCGTCGTTACACGATATATGAACGGATCTTCAGGCCAGCGCAAGTCGGAAATCACCGAAACCAGATTGCAGTTCCGCCGCGACAGTCAGCCCTGCGCTGCGCGTCAGTCCCGGAACACTTTGGCGGCCAGAAGTACCCGTGCGCCCGCCGTGATCAGGCACAGCACACCGAAGCCCCAGGCCAGCGGCACGAACCAGCCCGGAAGCAGGCACAGGAGCAAGAAAAAGGCGATGGTCTCGGTCCCTTCCAGCAGCCCGCCCGTGAAATAAAGCGATTTCACCCCATGCGCATCCGAGCGCATCTGCTTCTTTTCGGCCAGAACAGCAAAGCCCAGAAAAGAACCTGCATTGACATAGAAGCTGAGCAACAGAAATGCACCTGCCACCCCATGCGCCTGTGGATCAAGCAGTACGAAGGCCAGCGGGATCGCGGCATAGAACAGGTAGTCGCAAACAATATCCAGGTAGCCGCCGAAATCCGTTACTTCGGTGGCCCGCGCCACGGCCCCGTCCAGCCCGTCGGCCAGTCGCGAGGCAAGAATCAGCGCAAGGGCGACCCAGAACATCTGCGCCACGATGGCAGCACTCGCGGCGAGCGCGAAGGCGAGCCCGATCAGGGTAACCTGATTGGCGCTCAGGCCAAGCTGCGCGACCCCAGCCCCGAGCCAGTTCAGCGGCGGATCGATGAAGGGGCGCAGATGGCGATCAAGCATCGGGTATCGGCTCTTTACATCACAGTGCTGCGCATTACGCTCGCGGCATCTGGTAAATTTCAGGGGCGTTGAAACTTTTCCGCCATTTCGCCGAAAAGCTCTACGACGCCCCACAACAGGACCTAGCACAGAATGCAGAAGATACTACAGACCACCGCGCTTGTCGCTCTGACTCTCGCGCCTGCAATGGCCATGGCGCAGGATGTGCGCGACTGGCCCGCCATCAAGGACGCCGCGCAAGGCCAGACTGTATTTTGGCATGCCTGGGGCGGTGATCCGCGCATCAATGCCTTCATCGCCTCGGTCGGGTCTGACTTGCAGGCCCGCTACGGCGTGACGCTTGAACATGTGCGGCTGGCCGATACGGCTGATGCTGTGACACGCGTGATCGCCGAACGGCAGGCGGGGCGCGACACAGGCGGTGCTGTCGATGCGATCTGGATCAATGGCGCGAATTTCGCCTCGATGAAGGAACAGGACCTGCTGTTTGGTCCCTTCGCTGAAGACCTGCCCAATTGGCCTCTCGTCGATACCGAAGCGAACCCCGCTGTGCTGGTCGATTTCACCCTGCCAGTCGAGGGTTTCGGCAGCCCATGGGCGATGTTCCAGATGGTGTTCGAATATGACAGTGCGCGCCTGCCCGAGCCCCCGCGCTCGCTCGACGCGTTGCGCGCATGGATCGCCGACAATCCGGGCCGCTTCACCTACCCGCAGCCACCCGATTTCCTGGGCACCAGCTTTCTGAAGCAGGTGCTTTACGGTGTGCTCGATGACACATCTGTCCTGATGGGCCCGATCGAGGATATCGACTATGACGCCGTGACCGCCCCGCTCTGGACCTTTCTGGACGAGATCACGCCGAACCTCTGGCGGCAGGGGCGGGCCTTTCCGGCGAATGAACCCGCGCTGGCGCAGCTTCTGGCCGATGGCGAGATCGACATCGGCTTCGCCTTCAACCCCGGTCGTGCTTCGGCTGCGATTGCCGATGGCGAATTGCCCGCCACAGTGCGGACTTTCGTCTTTGAGGAAGGCACGCTCGCCAATTCCTCTTACCTCTCGATCCCGTCCAATGCCGCCAATATCGAAGGCGCGCTGCTGCTCGCCAATCTGATCCTCGACCCCGAGATTCAGGCCCGCGCGCAAGACCCGTCTGTGCTGGGCTTCCAGACTGTGCTGGGCATGGACCGGCTGGACGCGGAAGACCGCGCCCGTTTTGACGCGCTGGAATTGGGGATCGCGACGCTTGCACCCGACGAGATGGGCACTGGCCTGCTGGAACCGCATCCCAGCTGGATGACCCGCATCGCCGAGGATTGGACCGCGCGTTTCGGCACAGGCCAGTAACTTGGCCCGCGCCGGGCTCTGGGCCGCGCTGACGCTGCTGGCGCTGCCCGTGCTGGCAGGGCTGGCCGGGGTGCTGGGCCCGGCCTTCGGCTATCTGCCCGCGCTGGGCCGGTCCACAGTCTCGCTTGACCCGTGGCAGGCCGTGCTGGCATGGCCGGGGCTGGGGGCGGCGATGCGGCTGTCGGTGGTGACAGGGATCCTCTCGACCGCGATCTCGATGGCGCTGACACTCTTGATCGTCGCAGCCTGGCAGGGCACGCGGTCTTTCCAGTGGATCACCCGCGCGCTTGCGCCCTCGCTGTCGCTGCCCCATGCCGCTGCCGCCTTTGGGCTGGCCTTCCTGATCGCACCTTCGGGCTGGATCGCGCGGGCCTTTTCGCCCTGGGCAACCGGGTGGGAGCTGCCACCGGATCTGCTGATCGTCAATGACCCATGGGGCCTCGCACTGGTCGCAGGGCTGGTCGTCAAGGAAGTGCCGTTCCTGCTGCTGATGGTGCTGGCCGCGTTGCCACAAAGCGATTCCCTGCGCGGGCAGATGGTGGCGCGGTCGCTTGGATATGGCCGCGTCATGGGCTGGATGAAAGCTGTCGCCCCGCGCGTCTATGCCCAGATCCGACTGCCGGTCTATGCTGTGCTGGCCTATTCCATGTCGGTTGTGGATGTCGCGCTGATCCTTGGACCCACGCGCCCGCCGACCTTGGCCGTGCAGATCCTCGAATGGATGAACCATCCCGATCTTGGCATGCGGTTTCAGGCGGCGGCGGCGGCGCTCTTGCAACTTGGGCTGGTGCTGGGCGTGCTGGCGCTCTGGATCGCGGGCGAACGCCTTGTTGCGCGCTGGGGCGTGGGTTGGGCCGCTGGTGGTGCGCGTGGCATAGCGGCAGATACAGTTCTGCGTCCGCTCGGGGCCGGGGCCGCGCTCGGGATAGGGCTGGCTGTGGGACTGGGGCTGGCGGGGCTTCTGGTCTGGTCCTTCGCTGGCCTTTGGCAGTTTCCAGCGCTCTGGCCCGACAGTTTCAGCCTGCGTGTCTGGTCAGGGCAAAGCGCTGCCCTGCAACGCCGTTTGTGGGAAACTGCGCTGATTGCGCTCGGGGCCACTGGGATAGCTCTGGCCCTGAGCATAGCAGCCCTGCAAGCGGGGGCGCGAGGTGCCAGCGCGGCCCTGATCTATCTGCCGCTGATCGTGCCGCAGATCGCTTTTCTGCCTGGGCTGGCCACTTTCGCGCTGATCCTTGGCGTGGACGGCACGCGCTGGGCGGTGATGGCCGCGCATCTGGTTTTCGTGCTGCCTTACGTCTATCTGGCCCTGGCTGATCCATGGCACGCTTGGGACCGTCGCGCCGGGCTGGTGGCGGCCGGGCTTGGGGCCGGGCCTGCACGGGTGCTCTGGGCCGTGCGCCTGCCAATGCTGACGCGCGCGCTTTGCGTGGCTTTCGCTGTGGGCTTTGCCACTTCGGTCGCGCAATATCTGCCGACATTGCTGATCGGGGCCGGGCGCGTCAGCACAGTCACAACCGAGGCGGTGGCGTTGGCAGCATCCAGCAATCGGCGGCTGATCGGGGTCTGGGCCGTGATGCAGATGGCGCTGCCGATGGCGGTCTTTGCCATGGCGCTGATGCTTCCGGCGCTGCTGTTTCGGCGCAGGCAAGGGATGCAGATCGGATGAGTTTGCGACTCGACAGATTGGAAATCGCGCGCGATGGCGTGGCGATGGTGCAGATCGACCGCGAGGTGGCGCCGGGAGAGGTGCTGAGCGTCATGGGGCCGTCCGGTTGCGGGAAATCGACGCTTCTGGCAGCACTTGTGGGCGCGCTGCCCCCGGCTTTCACCCTGCGCGGGCAGATCTGGCTGGCGGGGCGCGAGATCACGGGCCTGTCGCCGCATCAACGGCGCATGGGGATTCTGTTTCAGGACGATCTGCTGTTCCCGCATCTGTCGGTGGCGGGCAATCTGGGCTTCGGGCTGGCGCGGGGCGTGGCGGATCGGGCCGGGGTGATCGCACAGGCGCTGAATGAGGCGGGGCTCGCGGGCATGGGCGCGCGCGATCCGGCGACGCTTTCGGGTGGGCAACGGTCGCGAGTGGCGCTGATGCGGGTCTTGCTGTCAGACCCGGGCGCGCTGCTACTCGATGAGCCTTTCTCGAAACTCGATGCGGGGCTGCGCGCGCAGATGCGGGAGTTCGTCTTTGCCCGTGCCCGCGCGCGGGGCCTGCCTGTGGTGCTGGTCACGCATGACCTTGCCGATGCGCAGGCAGCGGGCGGGGATGTGGTGCGCGTGACTGGCGAGGTGCTGCGGCTTTAGCGGCGTTGGGGGGCGCTGCCCCCCTATCCCCCCGGAGTATTTGGCGCAAGAAAATGATCAGTTGGTCTTGCGCGAGGGCAGGAAAGGCAGGGGCAGGACCGGGATGCCGTCGTCGATAAGTGCCTTGGCCTCTTCGGGTTCGGCCTCGCCATGGATCGGGCGGTCGGGGATCTCACCGAGATACATGGCGCGGGCCTCATGCGCGAAACGGTCGCCGACATAATCGGTATTGGCCTCGATCTCGGCGCGCAGGGCGGCCAGTTTTTGCTGTATGTCAGCAGGCGGCACTTTCTGCCTGGGCTTGATCGATGGGGCCATCAGCGCTTTTTCAACCTGTGTGGTGCCGCAGTCCGGACAGGTGACCAAGTCGCGCTGACACAGGGTGTCAAAGGCCGGTCCCGACTGAAACCAGCTTTCGAAGGAATGGCCATTGGCGCAGCGCAGGGAAAATTTGATCATATTGCCGCAAGTATAAGTGCCGTCGCGGCGAAGTAAATACGCGCGCGCCCAAATCAAGTAGGCGCGTGCTCAAATCAAGGTTGCAAGGCTTGCCAGAGCGAGGCTTCCCGCTACATAACTCTGCGCGAAGGGAGATGTCTGATGCGGCGCATGCTGTTCTCTATCCTGTTGATCTTGCTGGGCCTTCCCGCTACGGCCTTCACCTTTACGGCGCTTGATGGCAGCCCGATGGAACTGGCGGACTGGCGCGGGCGGCCGGTGTTGGTGGTCAATACCGCTTCACTTTGCGGCTTCACGCGGCAATACGGCGATATGCAGGCGCTTTATGAGCAATATGGGCCGCAGGGCCTGGTGGTGCTGGCGGTGCCGTCGGATGATTTCCGGCAGGAATTGTCGAGTAATGAAGAGGTTGAGGAATTTTGCCGCATCCAGACCGGGCTGACCTTCCCGATCACGCAGATCACGTCTGTACGCGGGGCAGAGGCGCATCCGTTCTTTGTATGGCTGCGCGACAGCTATGGCCATGTTCCGACATGGAATTTCAACAAGGCGTTGATTGGTCCCGGGGGCGAGTTGATGGGCTTCTGGGGGTCGAACACACGGCCCACGGCGCGCGCGATCACCGCGCCGATTCGGTCCGCTTTAAAATGAAATTCTTTTTCAGCAGTCAAAAAATTTATCTTCGATCCGGATGGGCTCTGACCAGCTCTTTTTTTGATTGATGAAACCTATTTTCATTGGCTCGGAAATCTATCGCGGTTCGAGCTATGGGCCGAGTCACCCTTTGCACATCCCGCGCGTCTCGACCGTGATGGATCTGTGCCGCGCTCTGGGTTGGATAGCGCCCGATCAATACCGCACCAGTCCGCGCGCCAAGGCGCAGGCGCTGACCGGGTTTCATACCGCCGAATATGTCGCTGCCCTGGAGTGGGCCGAATCAGTGCAGGCAGTGGATGACCGGATGCGCACCCGACATGGTCTGGGCACGACGGCCAATCCAGTATTCCCCGAGATGTTTCGCCGTCCTGCCACCGGGGCCGGGGGGGTGATGCTGGCGGCGCACCTGGTGCGCGAGGGCGGGGTGGTGCATGTACCGGGGGGTGGCACGCATCACGCTTTCGCGGATCGGGCGAACGGGTTCTGCTATCTGAATGATCCGGTGCTGTGTCTGCTGAGTTTGCGTGCCCTGGGTCTGTCGCGGATCGCTTATGTCGATATCGACGCGCATCATTGCGACGGGGTAGAGGCGGCCCTGGGCGCGGCAGAGGACATGCTGCTGATCTCGGTCCATGAGGAACGGCGCTGGCCATTCACAGGCGCGCTGGGGGATGATGGCGGGGGGCGGGCGATCAATCTGCCAGTGCCCAAGGGCTTCAATGACAGCGAGATGCAGCTGGTGCTGGAGCGGCTGATCCTGCCGACCCTTGAGCGGTTTGCCCCACAGGCAATCGTGCTGCAATGTGGATCGGACGCGATTGAGGAAGACCCGCTGTCGCGGCTGGCGCTGTCCAACAATGCCCATGTCAGGGTTGCGCTGGCGCTGCGTGCGCTGTCCCCGCGCCTGATCGTGCTGGGCGGGGGCGGGTATAATCCGTGGTCCGTCGGGCGCTGCTGGACGCGGGTCTGGGGGGCGTTGAACGGGTTGGCCGCGCCGGGGGTGCTGCCCGTAGCGGCGCAGACCGTGCTGGCAGCGCTGTCGTGGAACCGTAAAGCGCGCGGGCGGGTGCCGTCCGCGGCTTGGCTGGCCACGCTGGAAGATCCCCCGCGCGATGGGCCTGTGCGGGCCGAGATAGGCGATCGGGTGGCGAGGCTGATGGCACGCCAAGTGCAGTGAAGGACTGATCTGCGCGTCCTGAGGCCGCTGCGCATGATCTGCCACAAAACAAGGTAGAGAAATCACTCTGCGGCATGAGAGCTTTTTGCTCTGTCGCGCTTGACAGACATGGTTTCAGAGGCTAATTGCGACGGGCTGCCGAACTGGTGGCCATTTTCGTGTATGAACCAGAGAGACCCATGGACAGTTGCTCTAGTAGCGGTCTGGCCTCTGTGTTTAGCAGTTTGCTGCGCAGCCGCCAGACCATCCGGATCACATCAGACCACCCGGCCTGTCTGCGGCTTGAGGGCACGCGCAACTGACGCGTCCCTCGTGCTTCCAGACCGGTGCGGCTGGATGGAGGCACAACAATGACCTTTCACTTCGCCCATATGGCCCCACCCGGCGCAACTTCGCGCCGCAGCCTTGGCGCTTGCTGGCTGCGCGATGCGCGTACAGGCAAGCTGGTGCAGCATTGGCTGACCCCTGGCCCGGCACAGACCAAAACTGACGCATTGGACACCCTCCTTCGCGCGCATCTCGCACGGCAGGCAGAGCTGCGCGCGGGGTAATTCCCGTTTGCAGTCTTGCACGCGACAGGAGGGCGTCTCATGCGTCTGATCATCGCTGGTGGGCGGCATCTGGACGATGTCGCCCTGATCCGCCGCGCTTTGGGCAGCGCGCACGCGCTCAAGCCGATCACGGTGCTGATCCATGGCGGCAATGGTGCCCTGGGCATCACTGCCGAGGATTGGGCGCGTGAGATGCGGCTGCATGTGGTGCGCTATCCTGCGAATTGGCGCGAGCTTGGCAAGCGCGCCGAAGCCATTCGCAATGTCTTCATGCTGGAAGATTCGCGCCCGGATCTGTTGCTGGCCCTGCCGGGCGGCACGGATCCGGCTGATCTGATCAACAGTGCCTTTGGCGCGCAAGTCCCTGTCATTGACGCGGCGGGCAAGCCGGTCACCCCGCACGATACCAAGAGTGCAAGGCAGGGCTCTGCCCCTGCCTTGCATGTCATCCCCCGGAAAACGCCCTGAAAAGGAGCCTTGGTCATGAACATGCAGCACCCGGACACGAAAATCGCACAACCGGCCGATCTGTTTGGCCATATGGAACATCTGATCGGGCAGTTGGACTGCCCGCCCACTGCGCGCACGGCGAAGCTGACAGCGGCCACGACTGAAAAGAAGGCCCGCAAGCTGGTGGAAGAGGCGACCGAAGTGGCCTTTGACGCGCTCTCGGCCAATCGCGACGGGCTGATCGCGGAAAGCGTTGATCTGCTCTATCATCTGGCTGTGCTCTGGCATGATCGCGGGATCGACCCGGCGGAAGTGCGCGCCGAGATGGCGCGGCGCATGGCCGTGCTGGGGATTGCCGAAAAGCTGCCGAAAAAAGGCCCGGCAAAGAAGCTGCTCAAGCACAAGGCACCCTCCGGCACGCCCCGCGCGCTCTATCGGCAGGGCGCGCAGATCGGGCCTGTGGCGCTGTCAAAAGCCTTCGGCTGAGCGGGGAAGAGGCAGGCCATGGTCGCTGTCATGTCGCAAGAGGCATTGCGCGCGCACTTGGCGCAGGGGGATTTGCTGACCCTGCGCGAGGCGCTGGCGGAATTGCATCCCGCAGACCTCGCCAATGAGGTCGGTGGCCTGCCCCCATCGGAGGCCGCCAAACTGATGCGCGCGCTGACGCCTGCGCAGCAAAGCAAGGTGTTCGGCTATTTCGGCCCGCGCTTCCAGATCGCGATCGCGCGCCATATCGCGCGCCCCGATTTCGCGCGGATCGTGACCGATATGAGCCATGACGAGCGCGCTGATCTGTGGAAAGCCCTCTCGCCGGATCAACGCGCGACGCTCTTGCCCGCGCTGGCGCAGGCCGAGCGCGAAGATATCCGGCGTCTGGCCTCCTATCCCGAGGGGACAGCGGGCGCGGCGATGACGTCGGATTACGCGACCCTCGCGCCCGAGATTACTGTGGCCGAGGCGATTGCCCATCTGCGCGCCGAAGCCCCCGATACGGAAACCATTTACACGGCCTATGTGGTCGATACCGAGCGCAAGCTGCGGGGTGTGGTGACACTGCGCGACCTGATCCTGGCTGATGAGCGGCGCTCGATCTCGGATCTGATGATGGTCAATGCGCCCTCTGGCCGTGTGGATGAGCCTTTGGCCGAAATTGCCGAACGCATCGCGGCCTATGATGTCTTTGCCCTGCCGATCCTGACGGAAGGCGGGCGGCTGGTGGGGATCGTCACGATTGACGATGCGCTGGATATCGGGCGCGCGGCGTCAGCGGCCACGCTGGCACGCTTCGGCGCGACGGGCGCCTTCGCGGGCGATGATCTGGACATGCGTGGCTCGACCCTCGGGCGGATTTTCCGCGTGCGGCTGGTCTGGCTGTCGATCCTGAGCGTCTTTGGCGTGGTCACGGCGGGCTATATCGCGGGGCAAGAGGCGCTTCTGGCGGAAGTGCTGATTCTGGCGGCTTTCGTGGCCCCGATCATCGACATGGGCGGCAATACCGGCAGCCAGTCGGCGACGCTGGTCATCCGCGCCATGGCCTTGGGCCAGCTGGAACTGCGCGCGCGTGACATCTGGTTTGTACTCAGGCGCGAACTCCCTGTGCTCGCTGGGCTGGGGCTGGTGGTTGCCAGCCTGATGGCGGTGCTTGCGACGCTGGGCCAGACAATCGCGCCGCAAGTGCTCTGGGTGATCTGGCTGACGATGGTGGCCGTCACCATCATGGGCGGCGTGCTGGGTGCGCTGGCCCCATTTGCGGCGCGGCGCCTTGGCACCGACCCAGCAGCGATGTCGGCCCCACTGATCACCTCGATCATGGATCTGGTGGGGGTGGTGATCTATTTCGCCATCGCCTGGGCGCTGCTCGGCCCCCTGACAGGAGGCGCGTGATGGCTGGCTCATATCTGTCACCTGCGCGTCACAGGCGGCGACGATCCTGCCGTAGCGTAGGCGCCACAGCACGCGGCTGGGATCCGCCTCCGCCTGCGCACTGACCTCGATCCAACACGAAAACACCTCTGAGCCAATGGAGAAATCACATGGCAAGCACCACTTTTGAAACACTGGGCGCAACAACTGCTGCCAGCAAGGCCAGCACTGGCTCCATCTCGGCCCGCATCCGCGATGCTTTCGTCTATGTCGCCGACACTGCCAAGGTCAGCGACGCGCTCGACGCCGTGCGCCGCTCGCGCATGCCTGCCGGACAGGCGGCGGTGGTCTTTGTTGTTGACGGGCAAGGCCAGTACAAGGGCTATGCGCGGCTCTCAGAACTGCTGCGCGCGGACCCGGAAAGCACGATCCTCTCAACCCTCGAAGGCGCGGATCTTGCCGTTGGTCATAACATGGATCAGGAAGCCGCCGCCCGGCGCTTGCAACTGAAAGACGTGCCGCTCTTGCCCGTCGTCAACTCGAAGCGCGAAATGATCGGCGTGCTGACTTTCGACGACGCAATGGATATCCTCGAACTCGAGACCTCGGACGATATCTATTTCAAGGCCGGGGTGGGCGATGTGTTCCACACTGAAGATCACGTCCGTTCTGAAAAGCTGACCCAAGGCCCGATCTGGTACACCGTGCGCGTGCGCATCCTGTTCCTGATGGTCACGCTGGCCGGTGGTCTGCTGGTCGGCGGTCTGATCGACACTTTCGAGGATGTTCTGGGCGCCGTGCTGGCACTTGCGATCTTCATTCCGCTGGTGATGGATATGGGCGGGAATGTCGGCACACAGTCCTCGACCATCTTCGCACGCGGCTATGCGCTGGGCCATATCACCATGGCGGATTTCTGGCGCAAGAATTTCGCCCGTGAGGCGCTGGTGGGGCTGACCATGGCGCTGGGGATTGCGCTTGTGGCAGGGACTGTGGCTTATTTCTGGCAAGGTGTCCCGAATGACATCCCGCAGCTCGGGATTGTCGTGGGCGTGGCGCTCTTCACATCCGTCTTCCTCGCCTCGATGCTGGGCTTCCTGCTACCCTATATCATGATCAAGATCGGTGTGGACCATGCGCCCGGTGCTGACCCGTTCATCACCACGATCAAGGATTTCTCGGGGCCGTTGGTCTATTTCTCGATGGCCGCCTGGCTGATCGGGGTAGATCTGGTCTGATCACATCGGGCCGGATGGTACCTTTGTGCATTGTCCGGCCCACCTATGTCCCGAGGGACAAAACTGAAAGGAAGCAACCCATGACCGAGCCCACCTTTACACGTATGCGCCGCGCCGCAGTCACGTTGCACAAGACCGATATGCTGATCCCTGTGCTTGGCCTGACTGCGATCAGCGTTTCCGGCTACGCAATGGCTGCCTTCGCACAGGCTTTCCCCGAAATGGCCCTGCTGCCCGATGGGCTTGGACAGTGCAATCCGTTGATGGACGATTTTGGCTGCGGCCATGGATTTGGGTGTGCCTGTCACATGCTACCGGAACCGGTGCAGACTGTCTGACGGCGCGCGTCGCCCTGCGGCTGATTGATTCGCAAGGACGGGTCAAGTCAGGGTGTATCCGCGCTGACCGCCTGCGCGGTCGGTGGCGCGGGTGCAGGTTCACTCGCGCAGGCACGAGGCCGCATGTCCAACGCCAGTACATCACCCGCACCCCGCCCTGTGCCCCCCCTTTCGGCTGCACATCTGCGCGCGTTCATTCATGCCCGTAGCATGAAGCCTGGCCGTCCTGACGTGCTGCGTTACTGCGCCGGAGAGATCGCACAGGCCATGGCCCGCCTGACGCGCGAAGAGTCTGTGCGCTGTCTGGCGCTTCTGCCTGCCGGAGTGCAGATCGCGGTTGTTCTGCGACTGGATCGCCATGTGCGGGATCAGTTGCAGACCGAGTGTCACGACTGGGGCATGGTCGTGCCGGTCCTGCGGGCTGCGCATTCAACTGTTGCGCAATCCGTCCCGCTGGGGCAGATGACCCCTGTGGGCCGTATCTGAAAGCAAACGAGCATGACACAGTCCCAGTCCACCCTCGACCGCGAGGGACTGCGCGACAAGCGCCGCGCGGCCTGGGCCGGGGTGGCGCTGAATGGCCCGCTCTCAGCGCTCAAGATCGTGACCGGGCTTTTGGCGCAAAGTCAGGCGCTGGTCGCGGATGGGGTGCATTCTTTGTCAGATCTGCTGTCGGATGCTGCCGTGATCTGGGCGCTGGGCCATTCGCACAGGCCCGCCGATGACGATCACCCTTTCGGCCATGGCCGGTTCGAGACGCTGGCCACGCTCGGCATCGCGGCCATGCTGGCGCTGGCGGCTTTCGGTATTCTGATCGATGCGGGCGCGCGGCTGATCGACCCGCCGGATACGGCACCCGCGGCGCTGGCGCTCTGGGTCGCGGCGCTGTCCATCGCGCTGAAAGAGGGTCTTTATCACTACACCAAGGCCGTGGCCAGGCGCACAGGCTCGGCGATGATGGCCGCGAATGCCTGGCATCACCGCTCAGACGCGGCCACGTCAGTCGTGGCGCTGATCGGGATCGGCGCGGCCATGCTGGGCGCGCCCTGGGCCGATGCGCTGGGGGCGGCGATCATCGCGCTGATGCTGGGGCGCGTCGCCTGGACCTATGGGCGGCCCGCGATCCGCGAACTGGTCGATACGGCCCCGCCCGAGGAAACGGTCGCAAAGATCACGCAGGCGCTGATGGCCACACCCGGTGTGCGCGATGCCCATGATCTGCGGCTGCGCCAGTCGGGCGGGACGCTGCAGGCAGATGTGCATATCGCGCTTGACCCGGCGATGACGCTCTCGGAAGCGCATCGCCTGTCGGAAGCGGCGCGCGCGCATGTTCTTGAAGCCCTGCCCGAGGTCAGCGAGATCATCATCCATCCCGAACCCGATGGCCATGCGGATGGACCCGCGGCCCATGAAGCCGCGTTGCGCCCGGAACTGACAAAGGTCGTGCGCGATTGTCTGCAAGGCATTGTGCCAACAGGGGCCATTCGCAATTTGAGCCTTGATTACCGCGACGAAGGGGTGGTCGCAGTGGTCGAGCTGCGCGAGGACCCTGGGCCGGGCGCGCAGAGCCGCGTCGCCAATCGGTTGCAACAGGCGCAGAGCGATCTGTCGGAAATACGCCTGCTCTGGGCCTCTTAGAATATGCCGCTCGGAAGTGGTTACCGGTTCCGAGCTTTTCGACATGCGAAAACACAAGGCGAGAGCGTATGGCGTAAATGCGAATGAACGCGATACGCTCTCGTCGCAGGACTGTCACAAATGCTTGCCATGACCACAGGGAAAGCGAAGGAGTTGCCATGCCCGATGTTTTTCTGTTCCAGCCGGTTCTGAATCTTGCCGCTGCGCTCTTTTTCGGGGCGATCATCGGCATGGAACGGCAATGGCGGCAGCGTCTGGCGGGCTTGCGCACGAATACGCTTGTGTCGCTGGGGGCCGCGAGTTTCGTGCTGTTTGCGGCGGCCTTCCCCGACGAGATCAGCCCGACCCGCGTGGCCGCGCAGATCGTTTCGGGCATCGGCTTTCTGGGAGCGGGCATCATCTTCCGCGAAGGCTTCAATGTGCGGGGGTTGAACACGGCGGCGACGCTTTGGTGTGCTGCGGCCATCGGAATGCTTGCGGGCGCGGGTGAATTCCTGCTTGCGGCTTCGGTCACAGCGGCGGTGGTCTTTGTCAATCTGGGCCTGCGCCCGCTTGCCCGCGTGCTCGACCGCCAGCCGATCCAGACCACGGAGCTGACGCGCTACTATGCAGTCGAGATCGTATGCAAGGGCGCGCATGAAGCGCATGTCCGCGCGCTGATGCTGCAGGGCTTTGCCGAGAACGGGCTGCATCTGACCGGGCTGGAATCGGAAAATATCGAGGATACGGACCGCGTGGAAGTGACCGCCGAGGTCAATGCCGACACCACCTCTGACTCCGCGCTCGAACAGATCGTTGGCCGGCTGAGCCTGGAACCTGCTGTCACTGCCGCCCGCTGGAGCATCCGCGAAACCGGGCTTTCCTGACACGATCCGTCCCAATTTCCGCCCTAATTCTGCGCTATCCCGCCCTTTGATCTTGAGGGTACGGATGACGGATTTCAGCACCAATTCCAATTTGCCACGCGGGCTTGGGTCATGGCTTGGCATGGGCGCGAGCGCCTATAAGCTGATGATTGCCATCGGCTCGTTGCTGACCACCATCGTGC
>SKSL01000133.1 GCA_007123015.1 Natronohydrobacter sp.
AAGCCCGTCCTCGGTGATGTCGATGATGTCGATGCGCTGACCGACCGGGGTGCCGCCAAAGCCGATCCCCATCAGTCCGACCGCCATGCGGCCTTCCCACTCGCCCCAATGCTCGCCAATCAGAAACTCATTCGAGGTCATTCCCTGCGACAGGCCGTTATTGTCCCAGGCGGGCGGCATGGCATCGGGGAAGCTGTCGAAATCGGTCATCGGCATGTATTGGGCGCGCTCGGCCGGGTCCATTGCTTCCATCTGCTCGGGCTCGTAGCCGCAATAGCCGTCCGGACAGTCGCCCCGCCCAGCGCGGTTCGGACGCGGGTCCCAACCGCCATTACCGCCTGCCACAAGGGCTGTGATCTCGTCGGAATGCCACGGCCCGTGTTCGGCTGCTATCGGCTGACCCGTGACCGGATGAAAGGCAATGCCCTGCACATTGCGGTGGCCGTAAGTGAAAATACGCGGGTCAAACCCTTCGGGCGGGTTGTTGCCCTCTGCCGGATTGCCATCGCGGTCGATGCGGATCACCTTGCCGCCCAGCGCAGTCGGGCTTTGCGGCACTTCACCGCCATGGATATCACCTGTCGTCAGATACAGGAACCCGTCAGGGCCAAAGCGCACCCGTCCCCCATTATGCGCACCGGGGCCGCCGAAAGGCTGATCAGAGGCTTCTGGCTTATAGGACACATCCTCGATCAGATCGACGCGGTCGGATACGGAACTCAGATCGTCACTGACCACAAAGCGCATCAGCCGATTGGTGCCAGGGGCCTGCATGCTCGAAGTCGAATAGACATAGATGAAGCGGTTGTCGTCGAATTCCGGGTCGAGCGCGATGCCCATCATCCCCGCCTGCCCCTCGCAGAAGAGGTCATCGGCGGTGACGGCAAAACCTTCGGTGTCTGTCATCCCCAGAAGCGCGTTAGTCTCGCCCGTGGGCAGCAGCACCGACAGACCGCGGCATTTTTCGGTGTAGAACATCGTCCCGTCGGGCATGAAGGCCATGTCCCATGGCAGGTCTAGCCCCTCCAGAACCGTCGTGTATTCAAGCTCTGACGCTGCAGAGACCGCGCTTGCGAACCCGAGCGCGCATAAGGAAGTCATCAGGCCAGCGACTGGCCTTTTCAGTGTCTTGATGGTCATTTTGTCACTCCTCCCAAAGTGTTCCGGCGATTTTTCGGGCGCCGAAGAGGCAAAGTATCAGAAGGGAATGACGAACCGTCAACCATAAATCAGCTCAGCGATCAACTTTTCAGAAGGTGGCTGCGCCACGGCGCGGGTGCCGGGTCAGTTGAGCTCGGTCGCGATATAGGCGGCGAGGGCCGCGATATCCTCGTCCGACAGATCTGCTGCGGGGCCAAACATCAGCATGGAATTCGGCCCGATCCTCTCGCGCGCGCGGTAACTGTTCAGCCGCTCGGCCAGATGCGCCTCGGATTTGCCGAGCAGTGACGGGAAGCTCGCCATGCCGCGCGCGGCGCGCCCGTGGCATTGTGCGCATTCGGCAGCGAATTGCGCGGCGGCATCCGGGTCTTCGGCCGCAGCGACCGGTGAATAGACCCCTAACGCAAGAACGAATGCACCGTGCAGAATTGGAAGTCGCGTCATCAGGCTTTCTCCTCCAAACCGACATTCCCCAAGTGGCATGCCGCTTGACGTGAAGTTCGCCTGAATCCGGCCGACTGACAAGCCGACACTTTGGCGACAGCCTCGCGCCATCTGATCCGGCATTCAGCGTTAGCAACACAACACTTAACTCGTCGTTGGATTCGGCGCATCAATCTCAAGAGGTCTTTCGGTAGAAGCGCGCCGGATCAGCACGGGCAGTGGGGCCAGGGTTGTGAGCGGCCCGCTACCGCCTGCCATTTCGATGATCAGCCGATCAATCGCCTGATGCACCATGCGGTCGAGCTTGAGATTGAGCGCAGTCAGTTGCGGGCTGGCTTCGCGCTTCATGCGCGCCAAGCTGGCGGCGGCGGCTGTATGGATCTCGTTGATATGGAGGGCGATCCTGCCCATCGCTGTACCCTGCCTGTGCGTCCGGGGGCCCGCCTATGCGGCCTAGCACCCCAGCGCCGCCAAGGCTGCCGATATTTCACGCACGACAAGGCCTGTGGCATCGCCCAGATTATTGCCCCGGCAGATCGAGATGCTCAAGGTTTCGGTCAAGCGCCGATTTGCAAGCGGTCTGAAGCAAAGCCTACCCGCTTCGACATCGCTGCAAACATCCGGCCAGGTCAGGAAACCGAGCCCGGCCCCCTGTCGCAAGAAGGTCAGAAGCGCCGTGATCGAATTTGAGCTGATCTGCACGCGCGGATTGAGCCGCTCGCTCAAAATCTCGGCCAGCAGGCGCGTATGCATCGAAAGGGCCGATGAAGGCAGGCAGAGCGGGTATTTCAACGCATCCGACAAAGCCAGCGGCCCTTCGCCCTGCAGCGGCAAAGAGGGGGCAAAGACAGCGCCCAAGTGATATTCCTGTGTTTCCACCACCACCAGGCGCGACAGGCGTGGCATGTTGAAGGCCACGATCATGTCCAGTTCCAGTGCCTCGGCTTGCGGGATGATCTCGCCGGTGCTGCCAACGGCCAGTTCAAGTTCGACCTGTCCGAATATGGCTTCTAACCGCTTGGTCATGGGCGGGATGAGAGTGGGAACAAGCCCCTCCATGACCCCCAGTCGCAAGCGCAGATCCGTGGACTTGTTGGCCTGATGCAGGCGCTTTGAAAGCGCGGCATCCGAGGCCATCCAGCGTAGGGCCTCATCGCGCAGCGCGGCACCCGCTGGCGTCAGCGCAACACCATTTGCACTGCGCACCAAGAGCGGCGTGTCATAGCTGCGTTCCAGCATTTGTAACTGCCGCGAAAGCGCCGGGGCGGAAATATTGAGCCGTTCCGCCGCTGCACGGATAGAGTCGGACTGTGACACGACAAGAAAGGATCTGATTTCACGCGAGAAAGAGGACATGAAGTGAGTGTAAGGTTTTTTGCAACGCCATGTAAATTTCTTTCTTCTTTTTGAAACACTCGAATCATGGCTAAGCTTCTCTGCAACGCAGCAAAGGAGCCGCACTTGCCTGACGATATCGCCCTTCTTCGTGAATCCCTGCGCGCCGGGGTCGCCGCGCGCGCTGCTGGAAATCACCCCTTTGGTGCCGTTCTGGCCGATGCGGATGGCACTGTGCTGATGACGATGGGAAACGCATGGCTGACCGACAGGGGCCCTGGCCATGCCGAAACCAATCTTGCCCGCGAAGCTGCAAAGACCTATGAGCCGGAATTCCTCGCCAACTGCACGCTTTACACGGCCTTTGAGCCCTGCTCGATGTGTTCGGGCACCATCTACTGGGCCGGGATTGGCCGCGTGGTCTTCGGTGTGACCGAAGCGCGCCTGTTGGAATTGACCGGCGACAATCCAGAAAACCCCACCATGTCGCTATCCTGCCGCGACGTGCTGGCCGCCGGTCAGCGCCATGTACAGGTCGACGGGCCGTTTCCCGAACTCGAGGACGAAATCATCCGCACGCATGACGGGTTTTGGTGATCTCGGATCCTGCTTTTTTCTCTGCTCCAGAAAGGACTCACAACAATGCCTAAATCTCTGCCAATGCTTGCCTCGGCGGCCCTTATCGCTTCTGTTGCACTGCCTGCCATGGCGATGGACAAGATCACCTTCCAGCTTGATTGGCTGCCCGGTGGTGACAAATCGGCGATCTATGTCTGCATGCATCACGGTTTCTGCGCCGATGCAGGCATCGAGGTCTCGCTGGAACCAGGGCGCGGCTCGTCCGAGGCGATTACCAAGCTCGCGACGGGCACCTCCGACATCGGTCTGGCCGGGATCGAGGCGCTGATGGCCGCGCGCGCGAATGAAGATGTGCCCGTCACGGCTGTGATGAATGTCTTCAACATGGGGCCTCATGCGTTCTACACGATCGCAGATACGGGCATCACGACATTGGCCGATGTGCGGGGCCGTTCGGTTGCAACCTCGCCCTTCACGTCGTCCAATGTGTTCCTGCCGCTGGTTCTGGAAGAAAACGGGATGACAGAAGATGATATCTCGCTGACCCGCTCCGATCCTGGCGCACTCGGACCGCTTTTGATGACGGGCCAGAGCGATGCGATCATCGCCTGGCTTACGGATGTGTCGCGCTATCAGGGGCAGGCGCGTGAGGCGGGTAAGGAGTTGGTGATCCTGCCTTGGGCCGATGCCGGGCTGGAGCTGTATTCCGCCTCGCTTGTCGCGGCCGACAGCTTCCTTGCGGAGCGCCCCGAAGTCGCGACCCGCTTCGTCGCGGCCTTCAAGCAATCGCTGGAATTCGCCTATTCCGACCCGCAGGCCGCCGCCGACGCTGTGGCCGCAATCGTGCCTGAACTCTCTGCCGAGGATGTGAAAGGTTCCTGGCTCGATGCCTCAGTGCTCGCCTTCAACGAATTGACCGAGAAATACGGCCTGGGCAGCTTCAACCCTGACCGGCTTGCGGCCACATGGACGCGCGTGGCAGCAGCGCAAGGTCTCGACCCGGATGCACTTGATCCCGAGAGCATCGTTGATCGCAGCTTCATGCCGCAGGACTAGGCTGATGCCCGTTGCCCAGAACGCCATTGACTTTCGCGCTGTCGGTCAGGTTTTCGCAACCGAGAGCGGTCCGCTGACCGCGCTCGATGCGGTCGACCTTTCCATCGCGCAGCACGAGTTTGTCGCCGTTCTGGGGCCATCGGGCTGCGGCAAATCCACGCTTTTGCGCCTGACTGCCGGGCTGATGCTGCCGAGCGAAGGCGCCGTGTCGGTCTTTCGCCAACCGGTCACCCGCCCGCGTGATGATGTGGGCATCGTCTTTCAGCAAGCGACCCTCCTGCCCTGGGCGAGTGTGCTTGACAATGTGACCTTTCCGGCGAAACACAAGCGCGGGCGGGTCAGCGCGATGGATCGCGACCGCGCCGCCGAGGTGATCGCGGCGGTAGGTCTCAAAGGGTTCGAGGCGCGGCTTCCGGCGGAACTCTCGGGCGGCATGCAGCAGCGCGTGGGCATCGCGCGCGCGCTGTTTCTCAACCCCGATATCCTGTTGATGGATGAACCTTTCTCGGCGCTCGACGCCTTGACGCGCGATGCGATGGGGTTCGAGTTGCTCAAGCTCTGGCAGGCCAGCCCCAAGACCGTGATGTTCATCACGCATTCCATCCCCGAGGCCGTGCTGCTCGCCGACCGCGTGATCGTCATGAGCGCGCGGCCCGGTCGCATCATCGCCGATATACCCGTGCCGCTGGGCCGACCGCGTGACGAAACCGCCCTGCGTGCCCCCGAAGTTCAGGATTTTGCAGCCCATCTACGGGATCTGCTGATCGCGAAGGAGGCTGCCCAATGAGTGCCAAGGCCGATCCGGACCTGAAAGCTGTCACAGGATCCCTAACGCGCAAGGCCCCCAGTTTGCCGCTGACCGAGCGGCTGATCGCCATGCCCGTTGTTCTGCCCTTGCTGACCTTCGCTGTGATCCTTGTGCTCTGGGAAAGCGCGACGCGGGTCTTTGCGATCCCATCTTTCATCCTGCCCGCGCCAACCCGGATTATCGAGGGTTTCAGCGCTGTCCCGCCCGCGCGCTGGGGCGCCCATGTCTGGGCTACGCTACGCGTCGCGCTGATCGGCTATCTGGTGGCGATTGTCGTCTCATTGCCCATTGCAGTAGGGTTGGCAAAATCGCGGCTTATGTCACGGGCGTTCTACCCGCTCTTGGTGGTGATCCAGTCAGTCCCCGTCGTGGCCGTCGCCCCGATTATCATCGTGGTGCTGGGCACAGATGACGCGCCGCGCGTGGTCATCACCTTCATGATCGCCTTTTTCCCGCTGGTCGTCTCGATGACGACGGGGCTTATGGCCACGCCGCCTGAATTGATCGAGCTGTCCCGCAGCCTCCGCGCGCCGCAATATCGTGAGATCACGCAGATAAGGTTGCCCTATGCCATTCCCTATATCTTCTCGGGGCTGAAAATATCGGTCACGCTGGCCGTCATCGGGGCCGTGGTTGCCGAATTCGTCGCAGCGGATGTGGGCATCGGTTTCTTCATCCAGTTCTCGACCTCGATGTTCCGGCTGCCGCAAGCCTGGGCGGGGCTGGTGGTGCTGGTCGCCATGTCGCTCCTGCTGTTTCAGGCCGTCAGCCTGGCGCAGCGTGTGTTCTTTCCATGGTCTTTGCCGAAGGAACGCCGCTGATGCTGATCATGAATATCGCCCATGGCTGGACAGGTGACGCAAAGGGCACGCGGTTGACAGGGGCGATTCGCGTCGAGGGCGGCCTTATCACGGCGATGGGTGAGCTTGCTGCGCTGCCTGGCGAAGAGGTGATTGACGCGCGCGGCTGCGTGGTCACGCCAGGGCTTGTGAACACGCATCACCACCTGTTTCAATCCGCGCTCAAGGGGCTTGCGATCAACGCGCCGCTTGATCTGTGGCTGGAACAGGTGCCCTATACCTACTGGCCCGCGCTGGATGAAGAGGCGCTGCGCATCTCGGCGCGGATCGGGCTTGCGGAACTGGCGCTGACGGGGGCGACAACGGTTTGTGACCATCATTATGTCTTCTCCGACCTCTACGACTATGACCCAGCCGAGGTGCTGTTCGAGGAAGCCACCCGCTTCGGCCTGCGCTTCGTTCTGGCACGCGGCGGCATGGCGCGGGGGCGCGATTTCGGCCCCGGCCTGCCTGCCGCGCCGACGGAAAGCATCGCGCAATTTCTCGACGGGGTGGCACAGGTCGCCGCCCGCTGGCAGGATCCGGCCCCCGATGCGATGACCCGTGTTGCCTGCGCGCCGACGACGCCGAATTTCAACTTCCCGCCTGATGCCCTGCCCGAAATCGCGCAGGAGGCCCGCCGCCTTGGCCTGCGGCTGCACGCGCATCTGTCGGAAAATACCGCCTATGCCGCCCAGACCCTGCGCGAGTTCGGCAAGCGGCCTGTGCCCTGGCTGGCGGATCTGGACTGGCTTGGCCCGGATGTCTGGTTCGCGCATCTGGTCGATCTGACCCCGGATGAAGTGGCGTGTCTCGCCGAGAGCGGTACCGCCATGGCCCATTGCCCGCAAGCCAATGCACGGCTGGGCTCTGGCATCGCGCCTGCGCCTGCGCTGCACCAAGCGGGCGGGACTGTCTCGCTCGCCGTCGATGGCGCGGGTGCGAATGAGGCGGCGGATATGGGCGCGGCCCTTTATACGGCCTTCACGCTTCACCGCGCGGCCCATGGCGTGGGGGCTACGACTGCTGGCACCGTGCTGCACTGGGCGACGATGGGCGGGGCAACGGCGCTGGGTCTTCCTGCCATCGGAGAGCTGGCCATCGGCAAAGCTGCTGATATCACGCTGTTTGATCTGGAGCACCCGCGCAATCTGGGTCTGCACGATCCCGGCCTTGCGCCGATGGTCACGGGCGCTGCGCCTGTGCGTCACAGCATGGTCGCGGGCCGCATGATCGTGCGTGACGGGCAACTGCCGGGGCTCGACCTTGGCGCATTGTCCGACGACGCCGCCCGCATCACCCGCAAACTGGCGCGGCGTCCCGTGCCGGAACCTGTTTAACCCCCCGGAGTAGAAGCAGTCAGCGCCATTGCGCGGTCATTGCTCCCCAATGCTCGAAGGAGAGACCAAGATGAGCACCACGGACTACACCCTCGCGGAATTGAACAAGGAAGCCGGGATCGGCGCTTATGGCGAAGAGGTCCAGCGCGACATCCCGCAGATCGACCTGTCGGATTACTTCAACCGTAAGCAGGAGATCAGCGATGCGCTCTGGGACGCGGCCACCGGCATCGGCTTTTTCCAGCTCACAGGCCACGGTATCCCGCAAAGCCTGATCGACGACGCTTTCACGCTCTCGGCCGGCTTCTTCGACATGCCCAGCGACACGAAGGCAAAATACCCGCTCAAGCCCGGCACCAATGCGGGTTGGGAATACATGGCGCAGGTGCGCCCCTCGACGGGCACAGCGGATCGCAAGGAAAGCTACCAGATCACCCTGCCGCGCATGGCGGGTCTCTGGCCCACGGGCGAAGAGCTTTTTGGCTTTCGCGAAACCATGCTGGCTTTTGAGCGCCATAACTGGGCCGTGGCGATGAAAGTGCTTGATTGCTTCGCCGAACGCCTGAGCTTCCCGCCCGGTTTCTTCACCGAAGGTCATGCGCCCGACACCAAGGAATATCAATCCACCCTGCGGCTGATCCATTATCTGGGGATGGAAGATGCCAAGCCCGAGGATTTCAAATTCTGGCGCGCTGGTGCGCATACCGATTTCGACTGTCTGACGCTACTTCACCAGAAAGATGGGCAAGGCGGTTTGCAGGTCTGCCCCGGCAAGGACGAAAAGGGCCGCGCGACGCAATGGACGGATGTGCCGCCCATCGGGGGCGTGATCACCTGCAATATCGGCGACATGCTGATGCGCTGGTCCGATGACAAGCTCCTGTCGAACCTGCACCGGGTGCGCATGCCCAAACCGCAGGAATATCTGGGACCGCGCTATTCCATCGCCTATTTCGCGCAGGCCAATATGGACACGCTGCTTGCAGGGCCGGAAGGCAAATACGCGCCGATGACCGCGCATGATTATATCCAGATGCGTCTGGGCGCGAATTTCGGGAAGAAGTGATGGGTCTGCCGGTCATCGACATCTCTGGGCTGGCGGCCTCTGACCCTGCGGCGCGGCGCGCTGTGGGGCTCGATCTGCGCGCAGCTTGTCTGGAACATGGGTTTTTCTACTGCACAGGCCATGGCGTACCGGATGGGTTGATCGACGCGGCAATGGAACAGACCCGCGCGCTCTTCGATCTGCCGATGGCGGCAAAGCGCGCGCTCGACAAGGCCCAGAGCCCGGCCAATCGCGGCTATGAACATCTGGGGGGGCAGACCCTGCAACAAGGGGCGATGCCTGACCGCAAGGAGGGCTTTTATCTGGGCGAGGATCTGGCCCTTGATCACCCGCGCGTGAAGGCGGGCGCATTCAATGCGGGCGCCAATCTCTGGCCTGCCGATCTGCCGGCCTTCCGGCCTGTGATGGTCGCCTATTTAGCAGCGCTCGGTGTGGTGGCCGCGCGGATCATGCAGGGGCTCGCGCTATCGCTCGACCTGCCCGACGATCACTTCCACGCCTTCACCACAGAGCCCGCCGCGACGCTGCGCTTGCTGCATTACCCGCCCTCGCGCCCTGAAGTGCCTGATGAGCTGGGTGCAGGCGCGCATACCGATTTCGGGGGGCTGACGCTTTTGTTGCAGGATGACGTCGGCGGCTTGCAGGTCATGGGTCGCGACGGCTGGATCGAAGCCCCGCCAATGTCCGGCGCTTATGTGGTCAATCTGGGCGACATGATCGCGCGCTGGACGAATGACCGCTACCGCTCGACGCTGCACCGGGTCATCAACCGCTCGGGCCGCGAGCGCTATTCGATCCCCTATTTCTATAGCGGCAACCCGGATCACGAGGTGCGCTGCCTGCCCACCTGTCTTGCGCCAGGCGAGGTGCCGAAATATCCGCCGGTCACTGTGCAGGATCATCTGCGCGCCATGTATGCCCGCACTTATGCCACCGCATCCTGAGCGGCTGATCCTGATCCATGGGGCTTGGGCGGGGCCCTGGATTTGGGACGGGCTGGTCAAGGAACTTGCCCTGCGGGCTTTGCAGGCCGAAGCGCTCGCTTTACCCGGTGATGGAAGGCATTCCATCACGCCACAGGATGCGACCGAGACCGATTTCCACAACTGCATCGCGCAAGCGATAGAGGCCGCGCCCGGTCCGGTCGTGCTTGTGGGCCATTCTGGCGGTGGCATGCTGGTCACTGCCGGGGCCGAGGCTTTCCCCGACAAGGTCAGCCATGGGATCTGGATTGCGGGCATGCTGATCCCTGATGGCCGTAGCTTCGATGACATCCAGTCACAGATCATGGGATCTGACAAGCGCTTCGGCATCACGCCCCATGTGGTGCAGGCAGCCGATGGGCGGACGAGTACAGTGCCGCCGGATATGGCTGTCAGATACTTCTTCCACGACGCGCCCGAACCCGTCGCTCGCGATGCGGCTTCGCGGCTTACACCGCAACCGAATGCGGGACATCGGCTGCGCACCCGGACGGGGCAGAATTTCGCAGCCATGCCGAAGCTTTATATCCATGCCCAAGAGGACCGGTCTTTGATCCCAACTGCCCAGACCGTCATGAGCAAGTCATCGGCGAATGTCACAGTCGCCGAAATCGCCTCTGGCCATGTTCCGCAACTGACCCAACCGGCGCGCGTCGCACAGATCATTGTCGATTGGCTGTCACAGGCTGAAAGATGTGCAAAGACACAAAACATAACCTGAGGGCATGATGACCGACCCGATCCAGACCATTGACCCCGTGACGCTCTATGAAGGTGCGGACCTGCTGACCCTCGACCCTGCGCAACCGCTGATCCGCAACGGCGCGATTGCCGTCAGTGGCGCGCGTATCCTTGCGGTCGGCCCACAGCGGGAACTTGCAAAAGCCTATGGAGCGCGCGCGCAGCGGGTCGACTGGTCTGGCCGTCTGGTTCTGCCGGGCCTTGTCGATGGGCATAGCCATCTGTTCCAGTCATTGGGCCGCACGCTGGGCGATGGGCTGTCGCTGCTGCCTTGGCTTGAGCGCTTCATGCTGCCCTTGGCCGCGAATGTGACCCGCGCCGATGCGATCGCGATCTATCGATTGGCAGGGCTGTCATCGTTGCTATTGGGAACCACGGCGATCATTGACAATCATTACGCGCCTGTGGACCCCGAAACCATCGTGACGCTTGCGCATGAGATGGAGGGACTCGGCCTGCGCGGTGTGGTGGCGCGTGGCATCTTCGGGCCGATGGTTGAAGGCGGGCGGCGGATGAACTGCGACCCGCGCCTCTTCCGCCATTCCACGGCCGAGGAAATCGCGTTGACCCGCGCTTGCCTCGCTGCACACCCGCCGGGCGGTTTGGTCGAGATCTGGCCGATGCCGGAAAATGTCGTCTATCTGGACCCCGAACTGATGATCGCTTGCGCCGAATTGGCTGCAGAGCAGAAGATCGGCTGGCAGACCCATTGCAGTGAATCGAAATTCGAGGTGGAGATTTTCAAAAGCCTCTATGGCCTCCGCCCTGCACTCTGGCTCGAGGCGCAGGGCATCTTGTCGGAACGCACTTCGCTTGCGCATGGCATTTGGTTTGATGCGGCCGAGATCGAGGCGCTGGGCGCAAGCCGAACCAATATCGTGCATAATCCTGTCTGCAATCAGTACCTCGCCTCGGGCATCCTCAAGCTCGAACCCCTGCTGGCAGCGGGCGCGAATGTCAGTCTGGGCAGCGACGGCATGGCCGTCGGTGGCAGCGGCATGTTTGAAGCAATGAAGGCGGGCTTCCTGCTGCAGCGCCTGCGCGAGTTGGACCCGCTCGCCACGAGTGCTGAATTGATGCTTGAGATGGCGACGCAGCGTGGGGCCAAGCTGTTGCGTCGTGAGGTAGGGCAATTGGCGGCAGGCAAGCTGGCCGATTTCGTGGCGCTCGACATGCGCGGGGCGGTGCATCAGCCCCTGACTCGCCCTGCGATGGCTGTCGTTATGGCTGGTCTGCCACCCGTCACCGATGTTGTCATTAACGGCGCTACGGTCATCAGCGCAGGCCGTTCTACGCTTATTGATCATGACAAGGTCATTGCAGATGGGCTGCAAGCAGCCAGCGATCTGATCGACCGTGCGGGCTTGCGTGATCTGGTTTGCGACTGGTTCGCCCCTGCGTATTCTTGCTGCGCCAAGAACTGAATGATCACGATACGGCAGGCTGGGTGAATATCAGCATCTTGATGCCTTGTGCCAAAATTTAGGGCACGCTCACCAAACTTTGGCGGCGCACAATGTTGACAGTTGACAAAGTATCTCAGTCAGGCATGATCAGGGCACGTCTTTCAAATTGACAACGGCAAAGCTGGAGACCTGATCATGCACGAGACCAAGCCAAAGATTCTTGCTGCTTCGCCGCGCTTCTCGCGCCGTGGACTGTTGAAAGGCACTGCGGCACTGGGTGCCGCTGCGCTGGCAAGCCCCTTCATTGCGACGCGGGCGCATGCCTCGGGGGCCGTCAACGTACTGGCCTTCGGCGGATACGAGGAGCCGGGGATGCTGGACGCGTTCACACGCGAAACCGGCATTTCCGTAAACCTGAAGATCCATGATGGTTCCGACGAAGAGATGATCGCGCTGATGCAGTCTTCGGCGCCGGGGACCTTCGATGTGATCACGCCAACGAGTGCCTACATACCTCGCGCGATCGAGGATGGAATCATCGCTGAATTGAACCCGGTCGACTTCCCACTGGACGATTATTTCCGTATCATCGCCGAGTGGCCGCCGGTCTGGAAGGACGGTCGCCTATATGCGATCGTCAATCGCTTCGGGTATTATGGGATCACCTACAACCATACCAAGTTTTCCGAGTCCGATGTTGCGTCCTATGACATCCTGTTTGATCCAGACGTGCGCGGGCGAGTCGCTCTGTTCGACTGGTTCCTGCCAAACATGGGGTGCCTGTCAAAATACAATGGCAATTCCGAACCCTATGATCTTGACGCAGCCGCATTTGCAGAACTGCGCGAAACCCTGACGAGATTGCGTCCGCAAGTTGGGTTTGTCGGGGGCACAAGCCAAGTCATCCAGGCCATGGCTGGGGGCTCCTATGATCTGGCCATAGCCGGTGAATGGGTTCAGGCTGGAATGTATGATGATGGACTTCCGTTCAAAGCACTCGTCCCAGCCGAAGGTGGCGTCACATGGGATCAAGCTGTTTGCGTATCAGCGACAACACCAAACCATGAGAACGCCGTGCGGTTTGTCCAGTATGTAACTGGCCCGGAGTTTCAGTCGAAGCTCGCTGTTGCAAGAACGTATTACAGTATGGTGCCTAACCGGCGCGCGGCAAAGATGCTGCCCGACGACAAGCGCGCTCTTCTTAACTTGACCGACATTGATCGCTTCGATGAGGTCTTCATGTCGAACCTGTCGCCGCGCAAAGACCCAGCCAATCGGTCTGACTGGCTGAACGCATGGGAAGCCTTCAAGAGCACATGACGATCTTTTGGGAGTAGCGCTCGGCACGGGTAGAAAAGATGACTTTGATTGATCTGTCGCAAAGGATGGAGCCTCATTGGGCTTGGGATAGCTTTCCGCTGGTTTCCCAGGCCTATGACGATGGCGATGAGTTCCAGGAATTTGGACTGAGATGGTCAGGGCAAGGATTTACCTATGCCAGCGCGCCCGGCTGGCGGATCGCGGACACTCCCACGCTGGACGCGCTTCCGCTGGAAATATTTGCAGGTGTCGCTGAGGTAATCGACCTCACCGCTGCAGCTGCAAGCGGGATCGTCAGCGCGGGGGCGTTGACCGATGCCATTGAGATGCGCGATCTGCCACAGCTTGCAATCGTGAAAACTGGACATGGCGACGCAGTGCCCATGCGTCGGCGCGAATACTGGACCCTTGCCCCGGTGCTTGCCCCGGCTCTTGCCGAGATCCTTGCCGAGCGAGGGGTCCGTCACGTCTGCCTTGATCTTTCGTGTGACCCTGTTACTGGCCTGCGCCCCGATGGAACAGGTGGCATTGCAAACCCTAATGAAGCTTTCCGAAAGCGCGCACATTCCCTCGGCCTTGTGGTGACTGAAAACATGACGGGGTTGCGGCGATTGCCAGAGCGCGTGTTTCTATTCGCTCTGCCCCTGCGCGGTCAAGGTCTGACCACCGCACCATCCCGGCCAGTTGCGATGACCGAATGGCCTTCTGATTCACCTGTGCTGCGTGATGTATCGACACCGCTGATGAATCACTGGCGCTGGCGACTGGAAATCAAACGTTCAATAACGCATTCCCCGCCATATGAGGACCGCACCGAATTTGTGCAGACTGGTCATGGCTTCACCCATTGCGATGCGCCGCGCCACATGGTGCGTGACGGTGAGACGATTCAAAGCATGGCGAACGAAGGGCTGGACAGGTTCATAGGCCCGGCTTGGATCATCGACTTGTCAGATATTCCTCTTCCGGCCCCCATAACCGCAGAGCTGCTCGCACAACGGGCAGGAGATCCGCCTGCCGGACGCCGCATAATTCTGCGCAGCGACCTTACAAATCGGCTGGGATATGGTTCGACACGCTGGCACACGCATGCGCCCAATCTCGAAGTGCAAGCAGCGAAGTGGCTTGTCGCGCGGTCACCCGCCGCGCTGTGCCTGGATTTCCCTCAAGACCTGGTCGCGCGCGAAATGCCGGGCAGGCATGTCTACAACCAAGAATTTGTGACCCACCATGCCGTACTCGGTCAGGGGGTACCCTTCATCGAGGATCTTCGGGATCTTGGGGAAATCAGATGCAGGGAGCCGTTTCTGGTCGCTGTGCCGCTACGAATGACCTGTGTCGACGGCGCGCCGATGCGTGTCATCGCCGTCGAGTGGTAGCAAATGCGGCGCTCACCCATAAGTAACCCGTGGCCCACGCT
>SKSL01000256.1 GCA_007123015.1 Natronohydrobacter sp.
CACAACAAATGCCCCGATTTCCGGGCCTTGGTCGCCAGATAAGCGCGGTTTTCCTCGGTTGCGCCCACTTGCAACGGCACGCGCTCGACCACCTGCAGCCCATGAGCGTTGAGCATGTCCACTTTCCGCGGATTGTTCGTCAATAGCCGCACCTGTGCGAACCCCATCCGCTTCAAAAGCCCCGCCCCCACTCGGAAATCCCGCTCATCATCGTCGAACCCCAGCCGGTGATTCGCCTCGACCGTGTCAAAGCCCTGATCCTGCAGCGCATAGGCGCGCATCTTGTTGGCCAGCCCGATCCCGCGCCCTTCCTGATTGAGATACAGCAACACCCCTGCCCCGTCCTGCCCCATCTGCGCAAGTGCTGCCTGCAATTGCGGGCCGCAATCGCATTTCAGGGACCCCAGCACATCACCTGTGAAACAGGCCGAATGCAGCCGGGCCAAGACCGGGGCCTTGCGATCCGGTTGGCCGATTTCAACAGCATAATGTTCCACCCCGCCATCGCCCGGGCGGAACACATGCACGCGCCCGGCCTGCGCAGCAACCATCGGCACGCGGGCCGAGATCACAGGGGCAAAGGCCGCCGCTTGCGCGAGGGCATGCGCCAGCACATCCCTGTCGACAGTCGTCAGATCAGGAAAGACTTTGTCTGCGGCCACAGGCAGGACCAGAACAGCGGGCAGCAATTGCACCGATTTCGCCATCGCGACAGCGGCCCGCGCGATCCCTGCATCATTGTCGCGCAAGGTCCGGAACGGCCCTTTCATTGGCACGCGCAGATCATCCGCCGGATCGGCCACAGCGCGCGCCCAGATTACATCCGCCGTCTCTGGCACGACAATCCGCGCCAGATCGCCATCATAGGCGCGGGCCTTCAGCGTTGCCGCGCGGTGTTGCGTGATCGCCAGCACCAGCCCCGGTCCCATGCTGCGCAACGCTTGCAATCGCGCAGGCGTGAGCGCTTCGACAGCAAGGACCAGCGCCTGGCCCGTTGCATCGCGGATCGTGACTGGCACACCCAGCCGCATATCCGCGCGCGCGCGGTTGATGCGTTCTGTGGGCGTCAGGCCAAAGGCCATGGGGCGGGCTCCGTGAAAGACTGCCCTGATGTAGCCCCGCTTTGAAGGAATTGAAACATTTCAGCTCTCTGCGACACGAGCGCGTGAGAGGAGTGTTGCAAATCTTGCGGGTCACGCGGCTGACACCAATCTTTACTGAAGCAACACGAAAGGGTGACTTCATGGCAAAGCTGAACAAGATCCTTCTGGTCGATGATGATGACGATCTGCGCGAGGCCCTGTCCGAGCAACTGGTCATGACCGATGAATTCGATGTCTTCGAGGCCGCGAATGGGGCGGAAGCCATGGAGCAGGTCCGCGCCGGGCAATTCGATATGGCGATCCTTGATGTGGGCTTGCCGGATACGGATGGGCGCGAATTGTGCAAGCGGATGCGCAAGGCCGGGTTCAAATCGCCCGTGATCATGCTGACCGGGCACGATTCTGATGCCGATACCATCCTGGGGCTCGATTCCGGGGCGAATGACTACATCACCAAGCCCTTCAAACTGCCTGTCCTGCTGGCCCGTCTGCGCGCGCAGTTGCGCCAGCATGAGCAATCGGAAAACGCAGTCTTCCAGCTTGGCCCCTATCTGTTCAAACCTGCACAAAAAATGCTGATAGACGAGACTGAGCGCAAGATCCGACTGACCGAGAAGGAAACCAACATCCTGAAATTCCTGTATCGTGCCCCCGAAGGTGTGGTGCCGCGCGATATTCTGCTGCACGAAGTCTGGGGTTATAATGCCGGGGTCACGACCCACACGCTGGAAACCCATATCTACCGTCTGCGCCAGAAGATCGAGCCCGATCCGTCCAATGTCTCGCTGCTGGTGACCGAATCCGGTGGCTATCGACTGGCCTCTTGACGCCGCATTCGCGCCTTATTGTTGCCAAATTCATGGGCAATGATACACCCGGAATGCGATTGTTCTTGTAGTTGACATCCCCTTGGCGCCGGGGCAAGGGCGCCACCTCCTCCCTGTTGGACTTTCCGGGCTGAGTTGCCCGGTTTTTTTTGCCTTTGCCCCGTGCCACATGGCGCTTGCTCTTGCTGCGCCGCCCGCAGCATGGCAGGAAAGCGCGCTTTCGACAGGAGAGATGCGCATGGCCTTCACGCTTGCCACATGGAACATCAATTCAGTGCGCCTGCGCGCGGAACTGGTGCTGCGATTGCTGCGCGAAGAGGCCCCTGACATCCTGTGCTTGCAGGAATGCAAAAGCCCGGTCGAGAAGATCCCTTTCGATCTGTTTGCGCGCGCAGGCTATCCGCATTGGGTCGCGCGCGGGCAAAAGGGCTATAACGGGGTCGCGATCCTGTCGCGCCTGCCGCTGGAAGATGCCGGACACATTGACTGGTGTGGAAAAGGCGATGCGCGCCATGTCGCGGCCCGGTTGGACAACGGGGTCACGATCCATAATTGCTATATCCCGGCCGGTGGCGATGTGCCGGATCGCACGGTCAACGAGAAATTCGGCCATAAGCTGGATACGCTGACCGAAATGCGCGACCATTTTGGTGACAGCCTGCCCGAGAAATCCATCCTTGTGGGGGATCTGAACATCGCCCCGCGCGAAGATGATGTCTGGTCGCACAAGCAGCTTCTCAAGATCGTCTCGCATACGCCGATCGAGGTCGCGCATCTGGGTGACGCACAAGAGGCCGGGGCCTGGGTCGATATCACCCGGCAGGATATCCCCGAGGGGCAGCTCTATTCCTGGTGGTCCTATCGCGCCCGCGATTGGGACGCAGCCGACAAGGGACGCAGGCTGGATCACATCTGGGCCAGCCGCGATATTTCGACCGCTGCGCATGGCTCGCGCATCCTGCGCGGGGCGCGCGGTTGGGACAAGCCATCAGATCACGCACCTGTCTTTGCCAGTTTCGATCTCTGACCCCCTTTTCCTCGGGCCCCCTTTTCCTCGGGCCCGGCACATCCCATATTGGGCGCAAGCCAAACCAACAACATGAGGGCAAAATGCTGGAATTCGGCGACAAGACCGCAGACCCCGATCTGATCATCGACGGCTCTGATCAGCAATTCATGGCGCAAGTCGTCGAGGCCAGCCAGCAAGTGCCCGTCATCGTCGATTTCTGGGCACCATGGTGCGGACCCTGCAAGACCCTTGGCCCGGCGCTGGAAGCCGAAGTGCGCGCGGCCAAGGGCAAGGTGCGCATGGTCAAGATCAATATCGACGAAAACCCGGCCATCGCAGGCCAGTTACGCGTGCAGTCGATCCCCACAGTCTACGCGTTCTTTCAGGGCCAGCCTGTGGACGGGTTCCAGGGCGCGCAGACACCCGCGACCCTGAAACAGTTTGTCAGCAAACTGGCCGACATGACCGGTGATGGCGGGCTGTCTGCAGCGCTCGATGAAGCCGATGCCATGCTGGAACAAGGCGCCGTGACAGACGCGGCTCAGATCTTCGCCGCCGTGATGGCCGAAGATGAAAGCAATGCGCGCGCCTTTGCCGGGCTGGTGCGCGCGCAGATCGCCGCAGGCAGTCTGGATCAGGCGGAAGCGCTGCTGAACAATGCCCCGGCGGCCATTGCCAGCGCATCTGAACTGGATGCTGCGCGCGCTGCATTCGCCTTGGCGCAGCAGGCGCAATCTGCAGGCCCTGTGGACGAATTTCGCGCGGCTCTGGCTGCCAATCCCGACGACCATCAGGCGCGGTTCGATCTGGCGCAGGCGCTTTACGCGCATGGTGACGCAGAGAGCGCGATCGAAGAGTTGCTGGAATTGTTCCGCCGCGATCGGGACTGGAATGAAGGCGCTGCAAAGAACCAGCTTTTCACGATTTTCGACGCGTTGAAGCCGACAGATCCGCTGGTCGCGAAAGGCCGTCGCAAACTCAGTTCAATGATATTTGCCTGATCCGGTTTGCGCATTACCTCTATTTCCATGACGCGCCCCAAAGACCTACCCGACGTGATTCCCATCTTCCCTTTGCCGGGGGCGCTGCTTTTGCCGCGCGCGCGGCTGCCATTGCATATCTTCGAGCCGCGCTATCTGGCGATGATCGAGGATTGCATGAAAACCCAGCACAGGCTGATCGGCATGGCCCAGCCGCGCGATGTGCCCGGCACGGATCCGCGACCCTTGCACAGTATCGGCTGTGCGGGGCG
>SKSL01000117.1 GCA_007123015.1 Natronohydrobacter sp.
CAATCAGCGCCATCGGCACCATGACGATCAGCACCCAGAGCATCAGGATGCCGGTCGCCCCCAGCCTCGCGCTGATCACTTCAGAGACCGGCGCGCGGAAGCGGGTGGAATTGCCCCAATATCCCTGTATCAGGCCGCAGCGTGTCGGGGCCGCGCCCGGTTCAGACATGCCCGTCAGCCGATAGCAGCGACCTGTCATGCCGTCCTCTGTCTCGCGCGTCCAGCCCTGAGCGACGCCCAGCCATTCACCATAGCGCACCAGCATGGGCTGGTTGTAGCCGTTGCGATCCAGCCAACTTGCAACCTCGGCATCGGAAATACGCGAACCGGCCTGCGTTTTGGCCAGCGTTTCCAGCTTGGCGGGGATATTGGTCAGATAGAACACGACGAATGTCAGGCAAAGCGCCGTGACCAGCATCACTCCGATGCGACGGGCAAGGAAGAACAGCATCCTGCCTCCTGTCTGCTAGGCACCGAAACGGCGCGTTGGCTGGGAACTGGAATGACGGGGCGGCCTCCGGCCGCCCTGTGCGATCCTGTCAGGACAGGGCGTAATGCTGGTAGCGCACCTCGAAGGTCGGGTGCATTTCCGCATTCAGGATATTGGGGCGCGCATTGCGGTAGAGCGAGCGCCAATAGGGCTGGATCAGGACGCCTTCGTCCAGCATGATCTGCTGGATTTTCGCCATCACTTCGCGGCGTGCATCCGCATCGGCTATGCCATTGGCCTCATCCAGAAGCGCGTCGAACTCGGCATTGGCAAACCCGGCTTCGTTCCAGGCCTCGCCCGAGCGATAGGCCAAGTTCAGCACCTGCACGCCAAGCGGGCGCATGTTCCATTCGGTCGATGAGAACGGATAGTTCAGCCAATCGTTCCAGAAAGTTGCGCCCGGCAGAATGGTGCGTCTGATATTGATTCCGGCTGCGCGGATCTGCGCTGCGACACTGTCACAGGTTGCCGCTTGCCAGTTGTCATCAATCGAGATCAGCTCGAATTCCTCATCGGCCAACCCCTCGGCCTCGATCATCTCTTTAGCGGCTACCGGATCAAAAGGCGTGCCACCTGTCGGGGCATATTCAGGATGGATCGGGCAGACATGGTGGTTATCAGCCACTATGCCAAGATCATTATAGCCCAGTTCCAGAACGATCTCGTTATTCACCGCCATCTGAAGCGCGCGGCGCACATTGACATTGTCATAGGGCGCTTGCATCTGGTTGAACCGCACGGCCAGCGTCGAGGCGGTGATCGCTTCGGACTTTGGCAGGCCGATCATTTCGAACAAATCGACAAAGTCGCCGGTGGTCTGATAAGTAAGATCAATCTCGCCCCCTTCAGCCGCAGCCATCCAAGCGGCTGGATCAGTGCCCAGATCGACAAATTCGATCCGGTCCAGATAGGCGCCATTACCTTCATTCCACCATGTATGATCGGGGTTGCGTTCGATCACGGCACCGATGCCTGTATCATGGCTGACAGGGCGATAGGGGCCTGTGCCGATGGGGTTGGCGACAGGGTCATCGCCAGTGAAGGACGGGTGGACAACAGCCGCCGGATAATCGGCCATGTTCACGATGATCGCGATATCAGGGCTGGACAGATGCAGGCGCAGCGTCAGATCGTCGATTATTTCGACAGCACCCTCGCGCAGTTTGCCATCCTCGGAAATCGCGCTCATGCGCCCGGCCATGGAATTGCCCTCGACTGCAGCATCGCACCAGCGCTCGATATTGTGGGCGACATCAGCCGAAGTGAAGTCGTCGCCGTTGTTCCATTTCACACCGGGACGCACATTCAATGTATAGACTGTCGCATCGTCATTGGCTTCCCAGCTTTCCAGCAGCACCGGCTGCACAGAGCCATCCCGCTCGTAGCTGACAAGATACTCCAGCCAGCCGCGGCAGACATTGGCCAGTTCCGACCAATCCCATGTGCGCGGGTCGCGCTGTGCCTTGATGTCCATCTGCATCCGCAGAGAGCCGCCCATCTGTGGCGTCTGGGCCTTTGCTTCTGGCGCGGCAAGACCCAGAAGCCCGTAAGCGGCCGGAGCGGTGACGCCAAGCGCCGTGGCGCGGGTCAGGAACTCGCGACGACCGAGCTTGCCCTCGCGGCACTCGCGCGCATAGGTCTCGGCTGCGTGATGCATGTTCTTGTCATTTATCATTGTAGTCTCCCTGTAGTGGTCTGTCTTTTTTCAATAGCCAGCTTTTGCTCTTTTTTCGAGATCCGTGGCCGGTTTGCGTCACCCGGCGTATCAAAAACGACATCGCAGTGTGTTTCAAGCCCGGAGTGCACAAAACCGCTTTTACTCCCGTGCCGCCCCCCCGGTGAAATTGTTCCCCTGCGCATAATCGCAGGGGTTTTCCTGCATTTGCAGATGCAGCTGTGTCTCGTTGTAAGGATGCGCCAGCGCGAGGCTTTCGTCAAAGAAAATACCCAGCCCCGGTGCCTCTGGCGGCGTGACGAAACCCTCCTCGACTGCCAGGCTGTGGCCGATCAGGGGCAAATGAAAATCTCCGCCGGTCTGGATGCATTCGATCATCAGCAGATTGGGAATGCTGGCGGCCAGATGGATATTGGCCGCCCATTCCACTGGACCAGCATAGAGATGCGGGGCAAGCTGCGCGCCGAAACCTTCGGCCATGGCGGCGATTTTCTTGACCTCCCAGATGCCGCCGGCACGGCCCAGCGCGGGTTGCAGGATGCTGGCGGCACCAGCGCGCAGCACTGCGCCGAATTCGGCCTTGGTACACAACCGCTCACCCGTGGCGATGGGCAGGCGAACCGCGCGGGCAACCTCGGCCATGCCGGGGATGTCATCGGGCGGGATGGGTTCTTCATACCAGAGCGGCTGGTGCCGCTCCATTGCCGCCCCCAGCCGGATTGCCCCGGCAGGCGTAAATTGCCCATGTGTGCCCAGCAGGATATCGGCGCGAGTGCCGATAGCGGCACGCACAGCCCCCAGCATCCGGTCACACAGGTCGATATCGCGCATGCCCGGCTGGTGCCCGCCGCGTATCGTATAGGGGCCAGCTGGGTCCAGCTTGACCGCCGTGAAGCCCTGATCGACGGCCGCGCGCGCGCTTTCGGCCTGCATCTCTGGGCTGGTCCAGAATTCGCGCGCGTCATGATGTGGCAGCGGATAGAGATAGGTATAGGCGCGCAAGCGCTCATTCATCCGCCCACCCAAAAGCGCCCAGACAGGTCGCGCGCGGGCTTTGCCAAGGATATCCCAGCACGCAATCTCCAGCCCCGAAAACGCGCCGATCACGGTCGGGTCCGGGCGCTGGGTGAAGCCAGAGGAATAGGCCCGGCGGAACATCAACTCGATATTCTCGGGATTCTCGCCTTGGCAGTGGCGCGTGAACACATCGGCGATGACTGCGCGCATGGCGTCTGGGCCGACGGCGGCGGCATAGACCTCGCCATAGCCGGTGATGCCGCATTCGGTGGTCAGCCGGACGATGATCCAGTACCGCCCGCCCCAGCCTGGTGGCGGGGTGCCGATGACGAAAACCTCTAATGCTTCCAGCCGCATAAATCCGCCCCTTTCCATCTGTCAGGTGCCGTGGCCCACTGGCCCGGTGCGCGGATCAGCTTCGCATCTTTGCGCCGGTCGGGTCAAAGGGGGGGGCAAGGGCGATGCGGGCAGGCAGGCGGCGGCCCATGATCTCGACCTCGAACAGGTCCGTGTCAGCCCGGTCCGCCAATGCAGCAGGCAGATAGCCCTGCGCCAGCGACATCCCGACATGGTGTCCGTAGCCGCCCGAGGTGACCCAGCCCACCACGCGCCAGTCGCCATCCTGCGAGGGATGTGGGGTGGTGAGCCTGTTGCCCGCCGCATCAAAGCGCGCAGGCCCATAGCTGTGCGGTGGCGTGATGGTGCCATAGTCCTGATCCACCCGCGCCCAGATCGGCTCATCGGCGATGGCATCGGCGGTGTCCGCATCAATGATCAGCGACACGCGGCGCAGGCGCGGGCCGGTCTCGCGCTCGCTCAGCGCAGCGTCACGACCGATGAAATCGGGCTTGTCATAGGCCACGAAGCGTTCCATCGCGCCATCCATCGGGCCATAGATCGGGCGCAGTTCCGCAAACCATGTCGGGAAGTTTTTCTCAAACCGCATCGACAGAAGCGCGCGCATCCCGAAATCGCGGATGC
>SKSL01000039.1 GCA_007123015.1 Natronohydrobacter sp.
GCATCGGCTTCGATCATGTCCAGGATCAGACGGTTGCCGTCATTGCCCGGCTCGATCCCGTAGATGCGATTTTGCAGGGCATCGGCATGGGGCGCGATATCAGCGAAATCGGCAATGCCAAGCTCTGCAGCGGCGGAATTGACCGCCAGAGTATATTTCGCGCCTTCCAGATTGCGGCGCACTGTGTCCACAGTACCCGCCTCGCGATAAGGGGCAATGTCGGCTTCCATTGTTGGCATCCAGTTGCCCAGGAATACGTCGATATCGCCATTGGCCATCGAGGTGTAGGTGACAGGCACCGAAAGCACCAGCGTATTGGTCTGATAGCCCATGGCCTGCAGGATGGTCGAGGCAACGGCCGTGGTCGCTGTGATGTCGGTCCAGCCCACATCCGAGAACGTGACAGAACTGCAATCGGCGAAGGCGGGCGCAGTGACAAGGCTTGCGGCCAGCAGGGCAGGGGTCAGGCGAAGGGTCATTCTCGGCTCTCTCTCTGTTGTGGTCATTTTGTTGATTGACCAGTCAATAAACAATCGGCTAGACGTTTTGCAACTGTTTTCGGGGTTCAGATACAGGTCTTTTCATGCCGAAGCTGGGAATGGAGCCTATCAGGCGTGACGCGCTGATCAAGGCCGCAATTATCGAGCTGGGACAAGTCGGCTCGCTTGATGTGACTGTCGCACGGATTGCCAAGCGCGCGGGAATGTCGTCTGCGCTGGCGTATCATTATTTTGGTTCGAAAGAACATATGTTTCTGGCCGCCATGCGCCATGTGCTGTCCGTCTATGGGGCAGAGGTGCGCGGCGCCCTAGCTGTGGGCGAGACGCCGCAAGCGCGGATCCGGGCCCTGGTCCGCGTGTCTTTCACCGGCAGCAATTTCCGGCGCGATGTGGTCGCGGCCTGGTTGAACTTCTACGTCATGGCGCAGCGCAATGATCAAGCCGAGCGCTTGCTGCGGCTTTATCAGGCGCGGCTGCGCAGCAATCTGCGCCATGCGCTTCGGCCACTGGTGGGGGGGCGGGCTGCGTCCCTTGCCGACGGGGCCGCAGCCATGATCGACGGTGTCTATCTGCATGAAGCGCTGGGCACAGGCGAGCCGGATGGCGCGCGTGCTGCCCGCGCCGTTGAAACCTGGCTGGATGCCGCGATCAGTGGGAAAGCACCGTGAGAGCACAGCCGCAAGCCAGTCATTTCATCGCCGGAGCGTGGCATGAAGATTGCGATGGAGCGTTGATCGAAAGCCGTTTTCCGGCGACAGGCGAGGTGATCGCGCAAGTACACGCAGCCACACCTGCCGTGATCGACCGCGCGCTGGACACCGCACACGCCGCCCAAGCTGATTGGGCTGGGCTGCCACCTGTGGAACGCGGGCGCATCCTGCATCGCGCAGCAGAAATCCTGCGCGCCCGCAATCGCGACTTATCCGTGCTGGAGACGCTGGATACAGGCAAGCCCTTGCAGGAAACGCTGGTCGCAGATGCGGCCTCGGGGGCGGATGCGCTGGAATATTTCGCCGGGTTCGCGGCCACAGTGACGGGCCAGACCATCCCGCTGGGGCGCGACATGGCCTATACAATGCGCGAGCCACTGGGTGTCTGCGCAGGGATTGGCGCGTGGAATTACCCGATCCAGATCGCCTGCTGGAAAGCGGCCCCTGCGCTGGCTTTCGGCAATGCGATGGTCTTCAAACCCTCAGAGCTTACGCCGCTCTCGGCCTTGGCTCTGGCTGAGATCCTGAGTGAAGCAGGCCTGCCTGCTGGGGTGTTCAATGTCGTGCAGGGCCGGGGTGAGGTGGGGGCAGCGCTGGCCTCGGACCCGCGCGTGGCCAAGGTGTCACTGACCGGATCAGTGCCGACCGGGCGCAAGGTCTATGGCGCAGCGGGCGCAGCGCTCAAGGCAGTTACGATGGAACTGGGGGGAAAATCGCCGCTGATCATCTTTGATGACGCTGATCTGGACGATGCTGTCGGCGCTGCGATGCTGGCGAATTTCTATTCTTCAGGGCAGATCTGTTCCAACGGCACGCGGGTTTTCGTCCAGCACGCGGCGAAGGACGCCTTCCTCGAAAAACTGGCTGCGCGGACGTCGAAGATCACTCTGGGCGATCCGCTGGAGGAAGCGACGCAGATGGGGCCGCTGGTCTCTGCGCCGCAGCTGGAGCGGGTGCTGAGCTACATCGCGCAAGGCGTGGAACAGGGCGCGCGGCTGGTCTGTGGCGGCACGCAGGTCGGCGCGGCGGGATGTTTCGTGCAGCCCACGGTTTTTGCCGATGTCACCGACAGTATGACCATCGCGCGCGAAGAGATTTTCGGCCCGGTCATGGCTGTTCTGGATTTCGAGGGTGAGGCCGAGGTCATTGCACGCGCAAACGCCACAGACTACGGGCTGGCCGCCGGTGTCTTCACGCGCGATATCACGCGCGCCCATCGGGTGATCGCGCAGTTGCAGGCGGGCACATGCTGGATCAACGCCTATAATCTGACACCGGTCGAAATGCCCTTCGGGGGCGTCAAGGCCAGCGGTGTGGGGCGCGAAAACGGGCATGCGGCGCTTGAACATTATACACGGGTCAAGTCGGTCTATCTGGGCCTCGGCCCGGTCGATGCGCCTTACTGAACCGGCGTGATCCAGCGGACGCGCCCCTGATCGGGGCGCGAAGACATTGTTTTAGCGGGCCTTCGGCCCGCGCGCACCTGTCTGGCGGGATTTGGGATGCAAGAGGCAGATTATATTGTGGTCGGTGCAGGCTCTGGCGGCTGTGCAGTGACCTACCGGCTGGCTGAAGCCGGTCATTCCGTGCTGGTCGTGGAAGCGGGCGGCAGCGATTTCGGCCCTTTCATCCAGATGCCCGGCGCGCTGTCCTACCCGATGAACATGCGCCGCTATGACTGGGGCTTTCAGTCCGAACCCGAGCCGCATTTGGGCGAGCGTGCGCTGGCCTGTCCGCGTGGGCGGGTGATCGGCGGGTCTTCCAGCATCAACGGGATGGTCTATGTCCGCGGGCATGCCCGCGATTTCGACCATTGGGCGGAATGCGGTGCGGCGGGCTGGGGCTTTGCTGATGTGCTGCCCTATTTTCAGCGCATGGAGGATTGGCACGGTGGTGCGGCCTCAGACTGGCGCGGGCAGGGCGGGCCGTTGCATGTCAGCCGCGGGCCGCGCGACAATCCGCTTTTTGATGCATTTATCGCGGCCGGACAGCAAGCGGGCTACCCCGCCACGCCCGATTATAACGGCGCGCAGCAAGAAGGCTTCGGCGCGATGGAGGCTACGATCTGGCAAGGCGCGCGCTGGTCTGCCGCGCAAGCCTATCTGCGGCCCGCATTGGCAACAGGCCGTGCGCAGCTGGTGCGCGGTGAAGTGGCCGAGGTCACATTTGACGCAGCCCATCGCGCAACAGGTGTCAGGCTGCGCGATGGCCGCAAACTCACAGCGCGGGCGGAAGTGGTGCTGGCGGCATCCTCGATCAACACGCCGAAACTGCTGATGCTGTCGGGGATCGGTCCGGCCGCGCATCTGGCCGCGCATGGGGTGCGGCTGCGTGCTGATCGCGCGGGTGTGGGGCAGAACTTGCAGGACCATCTGGAACTTTATCTGCAATATTCTGCGCGCCAGCCGATAACACTTTACAAATACTGGAATTTGCTGGGCAAGGCCTGGGTCGGCGCGCAATGGTTGCTCGCGCGCCAAGGGCCGGGGGCTTCGAACCAGTTCGAAGCCTGTGCCTTTATCCGCTCGCGTGCCGGGATCGATTATCCTGACGTTCAGTATCATTTCCTGCCCATCGCAGTGCGCTATGATGGCAAGGCTGTGGCCAAGGGGCATGGCTTTCAGACCCATGTCGGCCCGATGCGCTCGAAAAGTCGGGGCTGGGTGAAATTGCGTTCGCCCGATCCGGATGATGCCCCATTGATCCAGTTCAACTACATGAGCCATCCCGAGGATTGGGACGATTTTCGCCGCTGCATCCGGCTGACACGCGAAATCATGCAGCAACCCGCTTTTGCACCGTATCTGAAGCAGGAAATCCAGCCTGGGCCTGACGTGCAATCTGATGCAGAACTGGACGCGTTCATCCGCGCCCATGTCGAATCGGCCTATCACCCCTGCGGAACAGCGCGCATGGGGTCGCGCGCAGATCCGAAGGCTGTGGTGGACCCGGAAGGGCGCGTGATCGGTGTCGAGGCCCTGCGTATCGCAGACAGTTCGATCTTTCCACGCATCACCAATGGCAATCTGAATGCGCCCTCGATCATGGTGGGCGAGAAGATCGCAGACCACATGTTGGGGCGGCGCTTGCCAAGTGCCAATCTGGAACCCTGGTGCCACCCGGACTGGCAGATCGCGCAACGCTGATCCGGTCGTTTCACCTTCGGACTGTTGTCAACATCCCAGGTTACTGCGCAGGGACGTGGCACTTCTTTTGCAAGATGCAATACGCGCAACTGCTGTTTCGAGAACGGTTAACCAATATTAAAAATGTGTTAACAAAGCCCTTGACGATACAGGGCTCCGCAGGCATCTCTGCTGTATGTTTAGGTTTTGTTCATATTTGGTTGCCTGCCTTCTGGCGCTGCCGCTTTTGGCGGCGCAGCCGGAAATCACCGGTCAGGCGCGGGTCATCGACGGCGATACGCTGGATATTGCCGGTCAACGACTTCGGATCGGGGGCATTGATGCGCCGGAACGTGCAGAAACCTGTATAGATGCACAAGGGCGCGAATGGCCCTGTGGCGCATGGGCCACCGAAGCAAAGCGCGATCTGTTGAAGCACCAGCGTCTGACATGCGTGGATTTGGGCGAGCGCTCATATCAGCGGATCGTGGCGCGATGCTACCTTGATGGCAGGGATCTGGCGGTCAGTCTGATTGAAGCGGGAATCGCGCGCCCTTGCCTGCGTTTTGCGCGTGCGCAGGGGCAAGAGCGTCCCTATCTGCAGGCCGAGAAAGTCGGGATGGCCAAAGGCGCCGGGATCTACGCAGGGCCCCTTAACCCGCTTGCCGCGTTCTGTGCTCCAAGATCAGAGCGGGCGCAAGTGGCCTCAACGATGCCGGACAGAGAGCGTTGCGTCATCAAAGGCAATATTTCGGCGAATGGACGGATTTATCACATGCCCGGCCAGCGTGATTATGATCGCGTCACCATGCGCAATCCTGACACTCGATGGTTCTGCAACGAGGCCGAAGCCCGCGCGGCAGGTTGGCGTCGTGCGATGCAATAAGCATGTCGGCGAATTGAGCGGCTCTGGACGCGTGACAGAGCCGTGACTCTTTCGCGGATAGCCCAGACGGGTCGAAAGCGTCGCGCCGCTCATCGGTTTGACGGTCGCGCGGGCTTCGAGGCCAGTGGGTGCCGTGTAAAAGCGGGCATGCAGGAGCAGGCGGCGACAAGGTGAAACTTCGCTTGCACTCGTCAAGAAATTCGTTGCAGTAGCGGTCAGCGGTCAGCGGTCAGCGGTCAGCGGTCAGCGGTCAGCGGTCAGCGGTCAGCGGTCAGCGGTCAGCGGTCAGCGGTCAGGGGGCAAATCTTGCAGGTGGCAATTAACGGATTTGGCCGTATCGGTCGCACTGTCTTGCGTGCATGGCTGCAAGGCGGTTGGCCAGAGATTGACATTGTGGCGATCAATGACATCGCCTCTGCCGAAGATTGTGCCTATCTGTTTCAATATGACAGTGTTTTCGGACCTCTTGATCAGGATGTCAGCGTGTCTGACACTGCCCTGACGGTCGCCGGACAGCATTTGCGGCTGACCCATGCCGCTGATCTGTCAGACCTTGATCTGTCCGATGTCGATCTTGTCATGGAATGCACCGGACGCGCAGACCGGACCGAGGTCGCGCGCCGCGGAATCCGGTCCGGTGCGCGGCGCGTGCTGATCTCGGGCCCGTCAGAGGCTGCAGAAATCACAATTGTTCTGGGGGCAAATGATGCGGAACTGCGAGCTGACCATGTGTTGATCTCGAATGCGTCCTGCACGACCAACGCGCTGGCCCCTTTGGCGCAGCTTCTGCATGGAACCTGGGGCATTGCGACAGGCTTCATGACCACTGTTCACTGCTATACAGGCAGTCAGCCAACTGTCGATGCCCCTCGCGGCGATCCGGCCCGGTCACGGGCTGCAGGGCTGTCGATGGTCCCGACAACGACCAGCGCCCAACGCTTGCTGGAACTTGTTCTGCCCGAAATGCAGGGGCGTTTGCTGGGCGCGGCCGTCAGAGTGCCGACTGCCTCTGTATCGGCAGTGGATCTTTCAGTTATGCTGGAACGCCCGGCCACTGTTGCGGATGTCAATGCAGCCTTGCGAACAGCGGGCGGTGTGATTGGCTGGACGGACAAACCCCTGGTTTCTGTCGATTTGCGCGCACGCCCCGAGAGCATCACCATGGCCCTGCCAGAGACCCAGATGACGGACCAGGGAATGCTGCGGGTTTTTGGGTGGTATGACAATGAATGGGGTTTCTCATGCCGGATGCTCGACATGGCTGTGCGGATTTCTCGGCTTTAGCATGCGATTGCCCTTGCAACGCGTCTGCTCAAGGGCCATGTGTGTAGGGCGACGTTACCTCTATCGACCACTGTTCTCCATTACGGCCACAGTCACTTCGATCTTGCAATGACTGAGCCGGGCTGTCGCAAAGTGCGGGCAGCATCAAAACAGGAGACTTCACATGGCCAGTGGCACAGTGAAATGGTTTAACGCAACTAAAGGCTTCGGCTTCATTCAACCCGATGGCGGTTCCAAAGATGTGTTCGTGCACATTTCAGCTGTCGAGCGTGCTGGTCTGCGCGGTCTGGACGATGGTCAGAAAGTGACTTTCGATCTGGAAAAAGGCCGTGATGGCCGTGAATCTGCGAGCAATCTTTCGCTCGCTTGAGCACCATTGCATGTAGCGCAAGTTTTTTGCGCGGAAAATAGACAAGTCGCCCAATTTTTGGGCGACTTTTTGTTTGCGCAGGGTGTGCGCAGACTTTTGCATGCTGCGCTTTGGCATCCGGTCCGTAACGCGCTAGGTTCAGCCTATGCGAAACACCTTATATACCCATGGGCACGCCTCGACCGTCTTCACGCTTGCGACAGATTTGGACGGGACTTTTCTCGGCGGGTCAGATGCAGATCGCGCTGCGCTTTATTCGTGGATTCAGGCACATCGTGACCAAATCGAGCTGATCTTCGTCACAGGGCGCGATCCCGCCTTTATCAGCGCGCTTTGTGCGGCGGGTCATGTTCCCGCCCCAAGCTATGTGATTGGCGATGTCGGAACAACAATCGGACAATTTCGTGAAGGGGCGCTCTGCCCCATAGAGCGTCTGGAAGCGCCAATAAAGCGCGTCTGGGCCGGAATGGCCGAACCCGTACGCACGCGTCTTGCGGGGATCCGCGGCTTGTGGATGCAACCCACGCCGTTTCGGCACAGGCTTTCCTATCAGTATGATGATCGCTTCAACCCCGAGTCCTTGCATGTGCTCGATGGGATGGAGGTCGATATTCTGATCTCGCATGGGTGCTTTGTGGATATTCTGCCCAAAGGGATCAGCAAGGGACCGTCGCTGTTGCGCCTTTTGGCAGAACTGAAGCTGTCGCGCGATCAGGTTCTGGTTGCCGGGGACACGCTCAATGACCTGTCGATGTTTCAGACGGGTCTGCATGGTGCTGTTGTAGGCGGCGCCGAGGTTGAGCTGCTTGACGCGACCAGCGATTTGCCGCGTGCCCTGCATTGTCGCCGCCACGGCGCAGGGGGTATCCTGGAAGCCATCGCGGCCCATGGTCTGTTTCCGAATGTTCCGGAGGTCTTCTCTGCATGAAATCCGATCTGGTCATCGTCTATCATCGCCAACCTTATGAAGAGGTTGAAACTGAAACTGGCATTGCCTACCGCGAAAATTCCAGCCCGAACGGGATCGTGCCCAGTCTGAAAGGGTTTCTGGGCCATGCGAATCGTGGCGCCTGGGTCGCGTGGAAAGAGGCCGAGGACACGTCAAATCCCGATTTCGCGCCTGTGATCGAGATTTCGGACAGTTTCGGCACCTATAACGTCAGCCGCTTGCCACTGACCAAGGAACAGGTGCGCAGTTTCTACCATGTCACCTCGAAAGAGGCCTTCTGGCCGATCCTGCACGGGTTCAAGGAGCGTTACAATTACGACCCGGTGGACTGGCCGACATTCCGGTCCGTCAATTGGGCTTTCGCGGAAGCAGCTGCCGAGCAGGCGACAGATGATGCTGTGATCTGGGTGCATGACTACAATCTATGGCTGGTGCCAAGCTATCTGCGCCAGCTCAAGCCTGACGCCACCATCTGCTTCTTCCACCACACACCTTTCCCCAGCGCAGATATGTTCAACGTGCTGCCATGGCGCAAAGAGATCGTGAAAAGCCTGTTGGCCTGCGATTCGGTGGGCTTTCATATTCCGCGCTATGCGCAGAATTTCGTTGCTGTGGCGCGCTCTTTGACGAGTGCCAAGCTCATCGAAGAGGAAATGACCTCTGCGGCGCTGGCGGCGACCGGTGTGGCGCTCAACGACCGGATCACGCCTCTGGCGCTTGAATATGCGGGCGCGCGCGTCAATGTGCATACCAGCCCGGTCGGCGTCAATTACAATTACGTCGCGGATCTGGCCTGCGCGCCCGAAGTTGCCGATCACGTGCGCAGCATTCGCGCGGATCTGGGGGACTGCAAGCTGTGCCTGTCCGTGTCGCGCACCGACTATACCAAGGGCAATATCGAGCAGCTCGAAGCCTTCGAGCGGCTTTTGACGCGCAGACCCGAATTGCGAGGCAAGGTCAAGCTGATGCTGGTCTCGGTCGGTGCCAATCGCAATATGACGGCCTATGCCGAAATTCAGGAACGTATCGAAGCCCTGACCGGCCGAATCAATGGCAGTTTCGGGTCTCTGGAATGGCAGCCTGTCGCGCTGATCTCGAACGCAATTCCGCTGGCGCAACTGGTGGCCTATTATCGGGCGGCTGATTTTGCCTCGATCACGCCTTTGGCCGATGGGCTGAACCTGGTGGCCTCGGAATTCTGCGCCGCCCGCGACATTGACCATCCGGGCGCGTTGATCCTGTCTGAATTTGCAGGCTGCGCGGTCATGCTGGAAGGGGCCGTGCCCGTGAACCCGTTTTCGCATGCCTCGATGGATGCAGCACTGGATCAGGTCTTTTCCATGACAAGGGACGAGGCGCTTGCGCGCATGATTGCGCTCAAGCGTTCGGCGAAATACTGGGATATTCAGGCCTGGACACAAGCTGAGCTTGCCCATTTCCAGACTTTGCGCGCCGCGCATCAGGCAAATGTCAATCTGACAGACACGCGTCCGGCCGCCTGAGCGGCGGCCGGGGCCGATCAGGTGCGATTATTGTCGCGCGACAGCTTTTGCATGACGCGCGCATGGGCGCGGCCGATCATATGGGCAGCAATCGGGGCCGTCAGCAGCAGGAACAGCGCTGTGGCCACCGCCTTGCTGACGATTGCACCAGTGCCTTGATGGATTGCCAGACCCACAAGCACCAGCAGCGCCCCCAAGGTCCCCGCTTTGGTTGACGCATGCATACGCGTCAGCAAATCCGGCAGGCGAACAACCCCAATCGCTGCGACCAAGACAAAGGCAGACCCGGCGAGCAGAAACAATCCGACCAGAATATCAGCCATTTTCAACCTCTTTATCCTTGACGGGTTTCTGCTGCGTCTCGCTCAGGTCAAATCGCCGTTCGGCATAGCGGGCGAGGGCGACAGTGGCAAGGAAACCCACCAGCGCCAGAACGATGGCCACATCCAGTAGCGACGGTTCATCCATGACCACAGCATAGACCCCGCAAAAAGAGATGATGGTGACCGTCATCATGTCGAGCGCGACAACACGGTCAGCCAAAGACGGCCCCTTGGCCAGACGGACAAAGGCCACGGCCATGCCGATCAGGATCAGGACCAGCGACACTTGCCCGGCGATGTCCAGAAAACTCGCTCCATTCATGTCTCGAATACCCCCATGATCAGCCGCTCGAAGCCGTTCTTGATATCGTCGATCAGATCCTCTGCGTCATCCCCGAACATCGCATGTACGAGCAGCGTTTCGCGATCTTCAGAGACATCCACGCTCAGCGTACCCGGTGTGAGCGAGATCAGATTGGTCAGCAGCAGGATTTCAAAATCGCCCTTCACTGTCAAAGGCACTTCGATCAGTGCCGGTTTGTTCTGTGGCACAGGACGGATCACATCCCAAGCCACCTTGACCGAGGACAACACCAGTTCCCACAGGAAGAACAGCGCCAGATAGACCGACCGCATGAAGCGCTTGAAATAGAGATCATCGATGCCCGTAAGTGGGGATGATATCCAGAGCGCAAAGAACCCCAGAACAGCGCCGGTCGCAAGGGACACAAAGCTGAAATCGGCAGTCATCGCGGCCCAGGCGAAGGCCAGAAGCAGGTTCAACACCAAGCCGTTCATGGTTGTTCTCCCAGAACTGTGGTGACGTAATCCGTCGGATCCAGAAGCTGCGCTGCAGCTGTCTGCGCGAATTGCACAAAGGGTTCGGGGAAGAAGCCGATGATGATGGTCATGGCCGCAAGCCCTGCGATGGGTGTGATCATGGCCGCTGTCACGCGCGGGGGCGCGCGGTCAGGTGTGGGGTCATAGCCCTCTGGGTGCGGCTTCCAGAACGCATAGCCCCAGATCTTCGTCATCGAATAGATGGTGAGCAGGCCCACCAGCAGGGACACGAAGGTCACGAACCACATATTCAGCTCAATGGCCGCTTTCACGATCAGGTATTTTGCCCAGAAGCCCGAGAGCGGCGGGAAGCCTGCGAGCGAGAAGGCGGGGATGATGAAGAGCGCGGCCAGAAGCGGCGCGGATTTGTACAAGCCCCCGATCTTGTTCAGATCCGTGCTGCCTGCATATTGCTGCGCAAGGCCCGCGACGAAGAACAGATTGGCCTTCACGATGATATGGTGCACCAGATAGAACACGCCCCCCATCAGCGCGAGCGGCGTATAGAGTGCAAGGCCCAGCGTCATGTAGCCGATCTGGCTGATGATGTGGAAGGACAGGATCTTGCGGAAATCCATTTGCGCGGCCGCGCCGATGACGCCGGTGAACATGGTGAGCAGTGACACCCAGATCAGGATTTCATGCGTGAAGCCCACATCGCCCACGAAAACAAGCGTGAACATGCGCATCAGCGCATAGACACCTACTTTCGTCAGCAAACCCGCGAATACTGCCGAGATGGCGAAGTAAGGCGTGTGATAGGATGCTGGCAGCCAGAAGAAAAGCGGGAAAACAGCGGCTTTCACCCCGAAGCCCACCATGAACATCATCGCAATGACGGTGATCAGGCCCTGATTGTCAGATGCCGCCACAGCCCCGCGCAGATCGGCCATGTTCAGCGTCCCGGTGACCCCGTAAAGCAGCCCGATGCCCGACAGGAAGACCAGTGTCGAGACAAGGTTCAGCGCCACATATTTGATGCCCGCATCCAGCCTTTCCTTGCCGCCGCCAATGACCAGCAGCGAGAAAGAGGCGATCAGCATGACCTCGAACCACACATAAAGGTTGAACAGGTCGCCTGTCAGGAAAGCGCCTGTGACACCCGCGATGAGCATTTGAAACAGCGCGTAGAAGCCCAGCCGCTCAGTCTGTTCGGGGATTTCACCCAGCGCATAGATCGCAGTCGCAAGACCCGTGATCGCGGTGATCACGACCATCACCGCACTCAGGTAGTCCGAGACCAGCGTGATCCCGAAAGGCGCGTCCCAATTCGACATTTGCGCGGCGATCACGCCCTCCCGCAGCACAGCAGCCATCAACGCAGCGGATGCCACCAGTGAGAGCACAGAGCCTGCAAGCGAGATCCAGCGCCCGGCGGGATAGTTGCGCGCAAGATAGGCGATCACAGCCGTGACGAAGGGCACGGCGATGGGGAAGACCAGAACCCAATTCATTTCTGTTCATCCTCCTTGGGTTCGGCGAAGCGCATTTCATCTGTGTCCATGGTGCCGGTGCGACGGAAGGTCTCGAATCCCAGCGCGAGCGCAAAGGCCAGCAGGCCAAAGCCGATCACGATGGCTGTCAGCACCAACGCTTGTGGCAGCGCATTGCCGACCGCCTGCAAGGGCGCATCTGCCCCATAAGGTACAAGTGCAGGGTGCCCCTTGGTCATGCGGCCAGAGGCGAAAATGGTCAGGTTTACTGCGTTGGACAGCAGAATCAGCCCGAACAGGAAGCGCATGAAGGTGCGGGCGAGCATCAGATAGACTGATGCAGCGGTCAGGATGCCGATGATCAATGCGGTGAGGGTTTCCATCTCAGGCCTCCTCCTCAAACGCGAATGTCAGCGACAGGATCCCGCCCAGGACGACCAGATAGACCCCGATATCAAAGACCAGGACCGAGTTGATCGAGAAGGCCGAGGTCTCGTAGCTGTCCCCGCCGACCCAATACCATTGGCCCGTGAAGAACGGGTCACCCATGAAGAAGGATACCAGCCCTGCCAGAAGCGCAATGCCCAGCCCGATCACGGCAATACCTTCGGGTGACACGCGCAGGGCGCGGCGGGTTTCTTCCGGCCCGCAGGCGAGCGAGTAGATGATGAAGGCCACGGCCCCCAGAAGCCCGCCGATAAAGCCGCCACCCGGCAAGTGATGGCCGCGCAGCAGCATGAACAGCGAGAAGACGAAGACCAGCGCAACGAGAAGCCGGGCACCAGCGGTGAAAATGATTGAATTCATTTCTTGTCCTCCTTGGTCGCACGCATCCCCTTGAGCAGCACAAAGGCACCAAGGGCTGCGATCAGGACCACTGCGATTTCGCCGAAGGTGTCGAGCGTGCGGAAATCGACCAGGATCACATTGACGATGTTGCGCCCGAAGGCTTGCGTCCAGCTTGCTGCCTCGAAGAATTCGGTCAGGCGACGGTCGAAGGGCTGATCGACAACCAGCAGCAGCACCCATGTCGTCAGCGCGCCGACAGCAATGGCGAGGACTGCATTGGGGAAGCTGTGTTTCTGCACATTGTCCTTGTCGAGATAGGGCATCTTCAGCAGCGCCAATGCGAGCAGCACAACGACCAGCAATTCCACCAGCAGCTGTGTGATGGCCACATCCGGCGCCGAATAGGCGATGAAGATCAAGGCCACGCCAATCCCCACAGTGCCAAGGCCCACAAGGGCCGTGATCCGCGACGAGGTCAGCAGCACCAGCACTGTGCCTGCTGCGATCAGAAGCGAGATGCCCCATTCCATCAGCCCAAGCCCGGCCAGGGTGAACTCGATCCCGCCGACATTGCGCGTGATCAATGTTGCAAAGACCGTCACAGCGAAGACAGCAAAGGTGGCAAACATGTACTGGCGCAGCACGCCGGTCTGGATCAGCCCGGTCTGGCCTTTGGAAAAGCGCACGAAGCGCTCAAGGAAGATATCCCAGCCAGCGTCCAGATCGGGTGATTTCGCCTCGATCCGGGCCAGACGGTCGCGCAAGTCCTGATGCTTCTGATAGATCAGGAAGCCCAATGCGAAGGTGATCACGCTGAGCAGCAGTGGCAGGTTGAACCCGGCCCAGAGCTTCACGCGGCCCCCTGCATCCGGTGTCCCCATGACGGCATCCACAGCTGGCTCAATCAGGTAATAGGCCGTAATGCCGGGCATCAACCCGAAGAGCAGACCCAGTGTCCCCAGCACAACCGGGCCCAGCAGCATCGGCCAGGGGCCTTCATGCGGTGCATGTGGCAGATCCCCTTGCGGCCCGTAAAACGGTTTGTAGGCGACAATCCCGGCCACAGCGAACATCAGCGCGAAAGCGATCAGCGCCATCGGCACAACGAACAGCCACAGATGCATTTCGAGCGCGCCAGCATAGGCCACTTCTTTGGCGATAAATCCAAGGAAAGGCGGTATTCCGGCCATCGCTAGCCCTGCGACTGCAGCGGCGGTCGCGGTAATCGGCATGGCTGCTTTCAAACCACCCAGCACATTGGCGTCGCGCGTGCCAGTGGCATGGTCGATGATCCCGATGGTCAGGAACAACCCGGCCTTGTAGAGCGAATGCACCAGCAGGAAGGTCATGGCCGCTGTGATCGCATAGCCGGTCGAGCCTGCAAGGAACATGACCAGCGTGCCGAGCGCCATGAGTGTGGTATAGGCCAGCGTCTGTTTCAGATCGGTCTGGCGCAGCGCCATGAAGGACGCGAAGACCGCTGTCACCGCGCCGAAGATCGACAGGATCCAGATCCAGAGGTCTGAGCCGGAGAGCGCGGGATGGGTACGCGCCAGCAGATAGACGCCCGCTTTGACCATCGTGGCCGAATGCAGATAGGCGGAAACCGGGGTGGGTGCCGCCATCGCATTGGGCAACCAGAA
>SKSL01000011.1 GCA_007123015.1 Natronohydrobacter sp.
CAGCCCGAGGTCATGTTCCCGCCAGTTCTGGAGCGGTTCCGCTCTGGGCGCGACCCACTGGCAATGGAATATGTGGCGGCCTGGACAGCGCTGATGCAGCACCGCGCGGCTTATCTGGCAGCCGTTGCGGCCTATGACGCAGTGATCCTGCCCACAACGCCCAATCTGCCGCCCAATGCCGCGCGACTGATGCAGGATCATGCGTATTTCACCACCCAGAACCTGCTCACCCTGCGCAACACACGGATCGGCAATCTGCTGGGGCTTTGCGCGCTGACCTTGCCGACCGGAACGCCTTCTGTGGGCATAAGCCTGATGTGCGCGCCCATGGCGGAAGCGCAGTTGCTGCGATTGGGGGCAGCGGTCGAGCTGGCCTTGAAAACTGCATGAAACCTGGCTCTGGTGTTCGCGGTCTGATACAAGGTGCCCGTGTGCCAGATGCTGTCAGTGGCCAATGTCAGCGATGCGGATTAAACTGCCGTTTCACTGTAGCTTTTGCGCGGAATCAAGGCCGCAGGCCGCCGCGCATCCCTCCAAGGTCCGCATTGGGCTCCAGGCAGTCATAGGGTATCTTGTGCCAGGTGACGATCCCTAGTTGCTGGACCAGCCCATAGACCCATATCTGGTATAATCTGCGAAAAAGCCACAATATCGCGGGTTTATCGGGCCTCTTTCACGCGTTTTTCTGGACCCGCGCGGCCTGTCGCGTTATCCTGAACCAAAGGGACAAAAGATCCCACGCAATCGAGGCAGTCCATGGCATTTCCTGAGCGGTTTTCGAACCTGCCAGAATACGCGTTTCCGCGTTTGCGGGCGCTTCTGGATCACCACCAGCCCGGTGGTGCGCCCATCGCCATGTCCATCGGCGAGCCACGCCATGACGTCCCGGCCTTTCTGGCCGATGTTCTGAACCAGCATCTGGACGGCTTCGCGAAATATCCCACGAATGAAGGAAATGCGGCCTTGCTGGCCGCGATACAGGGCTGGATTGCGCGGCGCTACAGCGTGGATATCGCGCCCGAACAGCTGATGGTGCTGAACGGCACGCGCGAGGGGCTGTTCAACGCAGCCCTTGCGCTTTGCCCAGAGTCCAAGCGCGGCGCTGTCCCCGTGATCCTGACGCCGAACCCGTTCTATCAGGTCTATGCCGTGGCCGCTATGGCTGTGGGGGCAGAGCCCGTCTATGTCCCCGCTACAGATTCCACTGGCTATCTGCCGCGCTACACGGCGCTTGCACCGGACCTGCTGGACCGGGTGGCGATTGCCTATCTGTGTTCGCCCGGCAATCCACAAGGCGCTGTGGCCGATGCGCAGTATTGGCGCGACCTGATCGCACTGGCCGAGCGCCATGATTTCCGGATCTTCGCGGATGAATGCTATTCCGAGATCTATCGCGACACACCCCCGCCGGGCGTGCTGCAGATCGCGCAGGACATGGGCGCAGACCCGGAACGGGTGCTGTCCTTTCATTCGCTCTCGAAGCGCTCGAACCTGCCGGGGCTGCGGTCGGGTTTCGTGGCAGGCGGGCCAGAGAGCATTCGCCGCGTCCGCCAGCTGCGCGCCTATGCCGGGTCGCCGGTGCCCGAGACTTTGCAACATGTCGCCGCGAGCGCCTGGAATGACGAGGCGCATGTGAACCGCTCACGCGCCCTTTATCAGCAGAAATACGCGCTTGCGGATCGCATTTTTGCAGGCGTGCCAAGCTATAAAGGGCCAGAGGCCGGGTTCTTCCTGTGGCTGCCGGTCGCGGATGGCGAGGCCGCCGCGCTGAAGCTCTGGCGCGAGACCGGGATCCGCGTGCTGCCGGGGGCCTATCTGGCGCGCGACGACGCGCAGGGGAATCCGGGCCGCGGCTTTATCCGCGTGGCGATGGTCACGCCAATTGATGAGCTGGAAGACGCGCTGCGGCGGCTGCGCAACTGTCTATACAAGTAACGGGGCAAGTTCGATGGCATCTTGGAACACGCATGGGCGCGATCCGCTTCTGGACAGCAATCTGCATCAGATGTTGCAGAAACGGGGTCGGGAATTGCTGGGGCTTGTCTTTTTGGGACTGGCGGTAGTGTTTGGCTTGATATTTGGGTCCTATTCGCCCGAGGATCCCAGCTGGATGGCCTCGACCGACATGCCCGTGCAGAATTCGCTGGGCCGGGTGGGTGCCGGGCTGGCCTCGCCCTTGATGATCATCATCGGGCTGGCCTCCTGGGGGCTGGTACTGTTCTTTGCGGGATGGGGCCTGCGCCTGATCATCGGCCGCGGACAGGATGGCATGCTCAGCCGGGGTGTATTCGTGCCAATTGCACTGGCCGTGACCGCGATCTGGTGCGCGACACTGGTCCCGATGGCGTCCTGGGACACGATCTACGGGATGGGCGGGATTTTCGGCGACACGCTCCTTGGCGCGATTGTCAATGCGTTGCCGATGACCGCCAGCGCGGGTGTGACCTTCATGAGCGTGGTCATGCTGGTCGCCGCCCTGGCCGTCTGGGCGGCAGTGCTGGGTGTGGACCGCTTTGAAGCTGTGCAATTCTTCCGCTTCGTCACCGCCGGGCTGATCCTGTTTTATGCGGGTATTCGTTTCCTGCTGCGCGGCGGGATCAGCGGCAGTGTGAAAAGCGTGCAGAAGGCAGGGGGCGCTGTTGCCCGCAAAGTCGAACAGGGGCGGAGCGCTGCACGCGCGCAGCCTGCCGGGCCTGATCGCGTCCCGCCAATGCAGCACGCCTACGCGCCTGCCGCAGCACCTGTGGCACCCGGTCCGACTGCATTTGAGGATGAAGGCCCTGCACACACCAGTGCGCGCCGTGCACCACCTGTGATCCGGGCAAGTGGATATGCACCCCCAGACGCCGCATCTGAAACTGCAGCGTCGCATCCCCTGCTTGATACGCATGCGCCCTACCCCGAGGAAGAAGCCGCGCTCTTTGAACCCCCAGTCCATGACAAGCCCGCCTTCGCAGCAGCGCCAGAGCCTGCGACCGAAGAGCAGGGCACAGGCTTGCTGGCCAAGCTGAAATCGCTGAGCAGCCGCAGCGCTGAACCGCCCATGCCGGAATTGCGTGCGGAACTTGTCGAGCCGCCGATCAGTTCGGCCGCGCTTCAGGCCACACCGCCGGGCGATGCACGGATCCGCGACCGGATTGCAGATGTGATCCGGCACCGCAAATCGGCCAAGCCTGTCCTGCGCGCGCGCCGGGCGCAATTCCCGATTTCCGAGCCGCCGCTGCGCGCACCGCAACCGGCACCTGCCCCCCAGCCCCCTGTCTCACCGCCCCCTGTCGCGCAGCCCTCTGTCGCGCAGCCCCCTGTCACACAGCCCCTGACCGCGCCCGCGCAGTATCACGCCAGTCTGACTGCCGCCCCTGTTGCTGCGATCCCGATGCCGGACTGGATGGTTGCCGTACAGCCAGCAGCCCCAGCCCCAATGCAGCCGCCAGAAATGACACAGCCGCCGGTGCAAAGACCGGCACCCGCACAGGTTCCACCACCCGCACCAGCGCAGCAATTCCTGCCGCAAGGTGACGACATGGACGATCTGCAGGCCGATACTGCCGATATTCCCCAGATGCTCCCGCCCCAGCGCGAAGCTCATGTGCTGCGGCGTCGTGTGGTCCCGACGGCCCCGCGCAAGATGCAGCCTTCGCGTCAGGCACAGGCCGAGGCGCAACCCTCGCTGCAATTCGAACCGCACCCGGCACCCGTCTTTGAACTGCCCCCGCTTTCCGTGCTGCAAAACCCCGCAGATGTGCAGCGCTTCGCACTCAGTGACGAAGCGCTCGAAGAAAACGCCCGGATGCTGGAAACTGTTCTCGAAGATTACGGTGTCCGCGGCGAAATCGTCAGCGTGCGCCCCGGCCCTGTGGTCACGCAATATGAGCTGGAACCCGCACCGGGTCTGAAGGCCAGCCGCGTGATCGGGCTTGCCGATGATATTGCGCGTTCAATGTCGGCTTTGTCGGCGCGCGTCTCGACTGTGCCGGGCCGCTCGATCATCGGGATCGAACTGCCGAACGCGCATCGCGAAAAGGTGGTTTTGCGCGAAATCCTGTCGGCCCGTGATTACGGTGACAGCACCATGCGCCTGCCGCTTGCTTTGGGCAAGGCGATTGATGGTGAGCCGATTGTGGCCAATCTGGCCAAGATGCCACATCTGCTGATTGCCGGGACCACCGGGTCGGGCAAATCGGTGGCGATCAACACCATGATCCTGTCGCTTCTGTACCGGCTGAAGCCCGAAGAATGCCGGATGATCATGATCGACCCGAAGATGCTGGAACTGAGCGTCTATGACGGGATCCCGCATCTGCTGTCCCCGGTTGTGACTGACCCCAAGAAAGCCGTGGTGGCGCTGAAATGGGTCGTGGGCGAGATGGAAGATCGCTATCGCAAGATGTCCAAGATGGGCGTTCGCAATATCGAAGGCTATAATGGCCGCGTGCGCGAGGCGCTGGAGCGCGGCGAGATGTTCAAGCGCACGATCCAGACCGGATTCGATGATGAAACGGGTGATCCGGTCTTCGAGACGGATGAATTCGCGCCTGAACTTCTGCCGTTCATCGTGGTGATCGTCGATGAAATGGCCGATCTGATGATGGTCGCGGGCAAGGAAATCGAAGCCTGCATCCAGCGACTGGCGCAGATGGCGCGGGCCTCGGGGATCCACCTGATCATGGCGACCCAGCGGCCGTCGGTCGATGTGATCACTGGCACGATCAAGGCCAACTTTCCGACACGGATTTCGTTTCAGGTGACCAGCAAGATCGATTCGCGCACCATTCTGGGCGAGCAGGGCGCCGAGCAGCTTCTGGGCATGGGTGACATGCTCTATATGGCAGGCGGTGGCCGGGTCAGCCGTATTCACGGACCCTTTGTCAGCGATGAGGAAGTCGAGGAGGTGGTAAACCATCTCAAAAGTTTCGGGCCCCCGGATTACAAATCAGGCGTGGTGGAAGGGCCTGAATCCGACAAGGAAGCCGATATCGACGCAGTTTTGGGTCTGGGCGGCAATACGACGGGCGAGGACGCGCTCTATGATCAGGCCGTTCAGGTGGTTATCCAGGACCGGAAATGTTCGACCAGCTATATTCAGCGCAAGCTGGGGATCGGCTATAACAAGGCCGCGCGTCTGGTCGAGCAGATGGAAGATGAAGGGCTTGTCACAGCTGCAAACCATGTCGGCAAGCGCGAGATATTGGTGCCGGAGCAGGGATAATGCTCGGCCCAAACGCATATAAGAAAGGCTGAGCCATGTTTCTGCAACTCTTTGGCACCATGATCATTGCCGGGATCATCGGCTATGCCAGCGAGCGCAGCGGCTTCACGCATAACGGGGTCCTGCCGTCGATCATCATCTGCATCGGCGGGGCTCTGATCTTCTTCTTCATCACGCTGATGTTCGGGATCGGGTTCCGCTCGGCCGGGATGAATGCGATCCTTGCATCTGTGGGGGCCCTGGTGATCGTGCCGACGCATTGGCGGCGCTGACCCCGTCAGGATCTGACCCGACGCCCGACACTGCGACGTTGCTGAACAAGGCCATCGGCGGCTCTTTGCCTTGTGTTCCCTTTGTGATCACTTCCCGACTTCCGCGCTGTGAAAAAACCGCTATGTGTGTCGCATGACCCTATCGCGCCGATCCCTGCTGCTCAGTTTGCCTGCCCTTCTCATGGCCCCTCCGGTCTTGGCCCAGCGCATTCCGCTGGCCGAGATATCCCGGTATTTCAACAGCTTCACAACAGCGCAGGGTGAATTCACGCAAGTGAACCCGGATGGCACGATCTCGACGGGGCGCATGTTCATGCGCAGGCCGGGGCGTGTGCGGTTCGAATATGATCCGCCAGACAGATCGCTGGTCATGGCCGGGGGCGGACAGGTGGCCATTTTCGACAGCCGTTCGAACCAGGGGCCCAATCAATACCCGCTGCGCCAGACCCCGCTGAACCTGATCCTTGAGCGCAATGTCGATTTCGCGAATCGGCGGATGGTCGTAGGGCATACAGATGACGGCGTGACGACCACTGTGGTCGCGCAAGACCCTGAAAACCCGCAATACGGCTCGATCCGGCTGATCTTCTCTGCCAACCCAACCGAGTTGCGTCAATGGGTGATCCGCGATGATTCGGGCGCAGAGACGACAGTGATCCTCGGGAACATGACCTTCGGCGAAACGATTTCGGCGCGCATGTTCGATATCACAGCCGAAACTGCCGCAAGACGCCGCTGACCCCCGCGCAGACCTGCGATCTGCCGACCTTGATGGCAAATCAGCCCGATCAAGCGCGAATACGCGATCTTATCGGGTTCAATGCCATGGTTTCGCCGCAAATTCGTCGTCAGAACGCTTCAAAATCTGATAATAACACCCAAATTGGAAACAATGCGCTGTGTCTGGACAGCGATGTCATGTCAGGAAAGCGAATGGTCGACACGCGACGTCTGGAATCGCTGATCAGCCGAGCAGGCGAAGACACTACCCCCGCGCGCGGGGCGGCGGCGACCGGCCAGCGCGCGCTGGCCTTGTCCGGGCATCGCGACATGCGCCGGGCCGGGCCAAACCGGGCGCGCTCCAGGCAGCAGCAGGCCATGATTGACGCAAACTGGGATGCGCTGGGCCCCTGCAATCCGGACCCGGCCCCTGACAAGCTGGTACATCAATTCAACGTAGAAGGCCGTAAATCCCCTGTAGTCGCACGGTTCGACTTGTTGCGCGCACAGCTTGTGCAGCAGTTTCGTACACATCAGCTGATCAGCCTGGGCATTACAGCGCCGTTACGCGGAACCGGGACAACATTCGCGACGACGGGGCTGCTGGCAGCGCTGACGCGGCGGGGCGAACATCGGGTCATCGGTCTTGATATGAACCTGCGTGATCCTGCCTTGCATAGCTATTTCGAACTTCAGCCAGATCATGCGATTGCGGATTTCATCAACGGAACGCTGCCGGCCAGTGCTTTTCTGCGGCGCTTGACGGGCACCACCGCGCTGGGGCTAAGTTTGGCCGAAGACGCGTATATGGGGGGCATGGGTCTCGGCTCGCAAGAGATCGCCCGGAGTTTGCATGAGTTGAAACAGGACTACGCGCCGGACATGATCCTGTGCGACCTGCCAAATTTGTTGCATGGCGATACAGCGCTGGAAATATGCGCACAGCTGGATGCGGTTCTGATCGTTGCAGACAGCCGGGTGACACGCACGGAAGATATCCTCGCCTGTGAGAGGTTACTGACCGGCAGAACCGAATTTCTGGGCGTTATACTGAATAACTACACGGGCAACGAGGCGCTCTGAGCGCTTGGCCGGTTTCGAAAGTGAATGTGATATGGGTCCAATACAGTCCTTTGCGGAATTACGCGACTTTCTGCTGCGGCGGCTGAACCTGATCATGCTCGCCTTCGGCGTTGCGCTGCTGGCCACAGTTTTCCTGGCCTTGCGCTCTACCCCCGAATATCAGTCCGTGGCCGTGCTCTCGACGCGCGTGGATGCTGTAACAGACGCTGCATTGCAAGGCTCTGGAACCGGGTCAGCGGCCCGATTGATGCAGCTGATCGAGCAGCGGCTGACCGCACGGGACACCATGCTGCAACTGGCGGATGAATTTGACATGTTCGTCGGCCGCCCTGCGCAGGAACGCGCTGATCTGATGCGCGGGTCTATCACGCTCATGTCGCAAGCAGCTGTGTCGATCGGGTTCGCCCCGGATGGGGCGCTTGCCTCGATGATCATCATGGCACGCTCGGACACAGGCCCGAAAGCTGCCGCCATGGCCAACACTCTGGCCGAGATGGTCCTGTCTGAAAGCGATGCCGGGCGGTTCGCGCGCGCGCGTCAGACCCTCGAATTTCACCAATCCGAGTTTGAGCGTCTGAGCGCTGAACTTGCAGCCGTGCAACAGCAATCGCGCGATTTCATGGCCGAGAATTATGAAGTGATGTCTGTCAATGCCGATATGCGTCGGGCCGAGATGTCCCAGATCGCTGCGGATATGCAGGACCTGCGGCGCGAACTGGCAGCGTCCGAGGCGGAACTCGCAGCAATGGCAGGCCAGAGCACTGGACAGCGGCGTCAGATACAGCTGCGCGATGTGATCACACGCGCCCGCGCCGAACTGGAACGGCTGGAAGATCAGCAACTTGCGCTGGAGCCGTTTTTCCGGCGCTCTGCACAGGCGGAACGGGACCTTGAAATCCTGACAAACCGCGAGACCCGGCTTCTGGACCGTGTGCGCGAGGTCTCTGCACAGGTTGAAGCGGCCGAAAGAGCGTTGCGGATCGAATCGGAATCGCGCGGCGCGACATTTGAAGTGGTCGAAGAAGCCACAATCCCCGAATATCCGATGTCGCGGTCGCGCAAATCCATGGTGATGATGGGCGGTGTCGCAGGCATCTTTCTCGGTGTGCTCGGTGCCTTCGCCTATGAAGTGCTGCGTCCTGCGCTGCGCAGTGCCCGGCAGGTCGAACGCGAGCTTGGCATGCGCCCGGTGCTGGTCCTGCCCGCCCTGGTCCTGCCCGCTGAACGGCGCAAGCGACTGATCGGCTGGAGCGCAGGCGCATGTCTGTTTGCGCTGGCCCTGATCGCGATCGTCTTGTCGCAACCGGCACTGTAACGAGGCGCGCTCATGCCGAATCCGATTGCCTATCTGGTATTACTGCTCTGGCCCCTTGCGATCATCTGGATGTTTCGCAAGATGCCGCCAGAGCGGGCTTTCATCTGGGCCATTCTTGGCGGCTACATGCTGCTGCCCGAAGCCACCGAGCTGAACCTGCCGATGATCCCGGCCTTTGACAAGGTTTCGATCCCAAACCTGACAGCCTTCATGGTCTGCATCATGATGCTGAAAATGCGCTTCGTGCTCCTGCCCGAAAACGCAATCGGCAAAATCCTAACCGGCTTTCTGATCATGGCGCCCGTCGCCTCGGTCTTCAACAACTCTGACCCGCTGCACTTCGGCACCATCGACCTGGGCCAATTATCGCTCATCGTCGAGGATGTCGCACCGCAACCCGGCATGCGGGTTTATGATTCGCTCTCGGTGCTGGTGCGGTCGCTGATCCTTGCGCTGCCCTTCTTCATGGCGCGCAATCTGCTGGTCTCGGAGCAGTCGCTGATCGAATTCTTGCGCGCTCTGGTGATCGCAGGGCTGATCTATTCTGTTCCGATGCTGTTCGAGATGCGTGTCAGTCCGCAGCTTCACACCTGGATTTACGGCTTCTTTCAACATGATTTCGGCCAGATGATCCGCGAAGGCGGCTTTCGCCCCATCGTGTTCATGCCACATGGATTGTGGGTGGCCTTCTTTGCGCTGACCTGTGCCTTGGCCGCACTCTATTTCGCGCGTGAAGCGCTCCCGTCGGAACGCACCGGCAAGGTGTTGATCGCACTCTATCTGGTGGTGATCCTGTGGATGTGCAAAAGCATGGGACCGCGCATCTTGCTGCTGGCTATCGCACCGCTGGTCGTGTTCGCGTCAGTGCGCTTCCAACTGCGTGTTGCCGCCGGAATGGCACTGGTGGCGATGTGCTATCCGCTCTTGCGCGGCGCAGGGTTGATCCCGACACAGCCCGTGGTTGATTATCTCTATCAGACAAATCCTGAGCGCGCGCAGTCGCTTGAATTCCGCTTCGACAATGAAGACCTGCTGCTCGCGCATGCGTCAGAAAAGCCCTTGGTCGGTTGGGGCGGCTGGGGCCGCAACCTGCTGCATGATCCGATGACCGGCGAGATCGTGACGATCTCGGACGGGATGTGGGTGATCGTGATCGGTCAATTCGGCTGGATCGGCTATCTGGGCACATTCGGACTGCTCTGCTTGCCCCTGTTCATGCTGCTCTGGGCCTATCGCCGGATGCCTGCAGCTCAGATCCCCTTGTCAGTCGGGGTCTGCGCGCTGATCCATGGCGCCAATCTGGTGGACCTGTTGCCCAATGCCACACTTGTGCCGCTGACATGGCTTCTTGCGGGCGCACTTCTGGGACATGCCGAGTTGCAACAAGCACGCAACCGCGCAGCGCAAATGCGCCAATTCGAACATATGCCACGTGACGGGCTTTTAAGCGCCGCGCGGTTGAAATCCATTTCCTCAGGTCATCGTCAGGATTCAAAACCATGAGCCGCGACACGGATATTGCGATCATCGGAATGGCAGCGCATCTGCCGGGCGCCGCTTCTGTGACTGCGTTCTGGGACAATCTGCGCGCAGGCCGGTCCGCGATCCGCCAGCTGAGCGCCGAAGAGCTGGAAGCAGCGGGCGAAAGCCGGGCGCGGATGCGGGCGGCGAATTATGTACCCTATGCCGCCCCGCTGGACGGGTTCGCCGATTTCGACCCGGACGCGTTCGGCTTTTCGCCGAAAGAAGCCGCGATCCTGGATCCGCAACACCGCCAGTTTCTGGAAGTCGCGTGGGAAGCGTTCGAACATGCAGGCCATCCGCCGCGCGGTTTTCCCGGTCCTGTGGGGGTCTTTGCGGGCTGCGGGATGGGCAGCTATTTCTATTTCAACCTATGTTCAAACCCGCATCTGGTGGAAGATGTGGGCATGTTCCTGCTGCGCCATACCGGGAATGACAAGGATTTCCTGTCGACCCGTGTCAGCCATATCTTCGACCTGCACGGCCCTTCGGTGAATGTACAGACCGCTTGTTCCACGTCGCTTGTGGCCGTGCATTATGCCGTGCAGGCGCTGCTGACCGGCGAATGTGACATGGCGCTCGCGGGCGGGGTCACGATCGAGCTGCCGCAGGGACGCGGCTATCTGTTCCGCGAGAACGAGATCCTGTCGCCCGATGGCGAATGTCACGCCTTCGACCATCGCGCGCAGGGCACAGTCTTCGGGTCTGGCGCGGGGGCCGTGGTGCTGCGGCGGCTGGAAGATGCCTTGGCCGATGGGGATCAGATTTTCGCGGTGATCAGGGGGTCTGCCATCAACAATGACGGCGCGCAGAAGGCAGGCTATCTGGCGCCTTCGGTCGAAGGGCAGGCCAAGGCCGTGGCCGAGGCGCATATGGTCGCAGGCGTCGCGCCCGAGAGCATCAGCTATATCGAGTGCCACGGGACCGGCACCTATCTGGGCGATCCGATTGAAGTGGCTGCGCTGACGCAGGCGTTTGACAGCGATCAGCGCGGGTTCTGCCGGATCGGTTCGGTCAAGACGAATATTGGCCATCTGGACACGGCGGCCGGGGTCGCGTCGCTGATCAAGGTTGCCAGCGCACTGCATCACCGCGAATTGCCGCCCTCGCTTGGCTATGAAGCGCCGAATCCGGCGATTGATTTCGTGGGCAGCCCGTTTCTGGTCAATGACCGTCTGACACCGTGGCAGGCTGAAGCGCCGTTGCGCGCGGGCGTCAATTCGCTGGGCGTGGGCGGGACCAATGCGCATGTGGTGCTGGAAGAAGCGCCTGCCGTGGCGGCGTCCGAGGATAGCGACTGGCCGTTTCAGATCCTGACGCTCTCGGCCAAATCCAAGGCCGCGCTGAATGATGCAGCGCGCAATCTGGCGGCACATCTGGAGGCCAACCCGGACCAGCCGCTGGCCGATGTCGCTTTCACTTTGAAAGAAGGGCGCATGGCGTTTGACCAGCGCCGCGTGGTCGTGGCGGAAACCCATGAGGAGGCCGCCACGCTGTTGCGTGAGGATGCCCCGCGCCGGGTCTTTACCCATACAGCCCTCGACCAGCCCGATGTGGCTTTCATGTTCCCTGGTGGCGGCGCGCAATATGCGGGTATGGCGCGCGATCTGTATGAAACCGAGCCGGTTTTCTCGGAATGGATGGATCGCGGGCTGGCTTATCTGGAACCGAAGCTGGACTATGACATTCGCGCGCTCTGGCTGCCCGAGGCGGGGGGCGAGGCGGCAGCGAATGAGGTGCTCAAGCGCCCGTCAGTGCAATTGCCGCTGATCCTGATCACCGAAGTGGCGCTGGCGCAGATGTTCATGGGCTGGGGGGTCAGCCCGTCTGTGCTGGTCGGCCATTCGATGGGCGAGAATACGGCCGCCTGCCTTGCGGGCGTGATGAGTTTCGAGGATTGCATCGGGCTGGTGCTGCTGCGCGGGCAGTTGTTCGACACTGTGCCCGCAGGCGGCATGCTCTCGGTGCCACTGTCGCTGGACGCGCTGCAACCCTATCTGGGCGCAGAGCATGACATTGCATCCCTGAATGCGCCCGAGTTGACCGTAATTTCCGGCCCGCAAGCCGCGTTGGACGATCTGGAAGCCGCGTTGCGCGCCGATGAGATCACACCGCAGCGCGTGGCCATCGACATTGCCGCGCATAGCCGCATGCTGGAGCCGATCCTCGCGCGCTTCGGGGATTATCTGCGGTCGATCCCACTGCATAAGCCACAGATCCCGATCATCTCGAACCGGACCGGGGTGGAACTGACGCCTGAACAGGCGACCGACCCGGAATATTGGGTCCAGCATCTGCGCAACACTGTGCGGTTTGGCGACTGCATCACGACGCTGAGTGCGCGCAAGGACCGGATCTATCTGGAAATGGGGCCGGGCAAGGCGCTGTCCTCGCTTGCGCGGATGAACGGGGCCGTGCCGGGGCAGCAAGTGCTGTCGGCCCTGCGCCACCCGGACGAAGAGATCGCGGATGATCTGTATCATCTGGGGGTGCTGGCGCGGGTCTGGGCGCTGGGGGGGTCCTTCGACTGGGGCCAGATCTGGGGGCAGGCACGGCGGCGGCGCGTCAGCCTGCCGACCTATCCGTTCCAGCGCGCGCGCTTCTTCATCGAGCCCGGCCAGAGCGCACAGACCGAGACGCCCGCGCTTGAACGGCTGGACGATCTGCGCGACTGGGGCACGAAGCTGGGCTGGAAGCCCGCCTATGCCGATTGCGATCTGGATGTGACCCGCGGTCTGGGCAGCTTGGGGGATACATGGCTGATCTTCGCCGATGACACGGGCATGGCCGCCCCTGTCATCACAGCCCTGCGCAAGGCCGGGCAAAAGGTCGTGGAAGTGCGCGCAGGCGATACCTTTGCCCGCAAATCCGACGGGCTTTACACACTGGCCCCCGAACATGGCCGTGACGCCTATGCACGGCTGATCGCAGAGCTGGTGGCCGATGGGATCGCACCCACCCGGATCGCGCATTTCTGGCTGGTGACCGGGCGCGAAAGTTTCCGTCCCGGCTCGTCCTTCCTGCATCGCAATATTGAACAGGGGGTGTATTCCCTGCTGTTTCTTGCGCAGGCGATGCAAAGCGAAAACCTGGCCCTGCCTGTGCATCTGACAGTTGTGACAAATGGCGCGCAGGCCCTGGAGGGTGAGCCCCTGCGCCACCCCGAAAAGGCGATGATTGCCGGACCTGTGCGCGTGGCCCCGCATGAAATGCCGGGGCTGACCTGTGTGACGTTGGACATTGACAGCAGCGCCGGGACCGAAGCCCTGCTGGAAGACCTTTGCGCCACGCCCGGCAATGGCACTGCGCTGATCCGCAAGGGCAAGCGCTATGTTCAGGTGTTGCGGCCTGCCGCGCTGGAAGACCGCCTGCCCGAGATCCCGCAAGGGGCGCATTGGCTGATTACTGGCGGTTTCGGGGGCATCGGGCTGACATTGGCGGAAGAGCTGATCACCCGCTTTGACGCGAAAATCACGCTTCTGGCACGCACGCCCTTGCCGGAGCGCGCAGATTGGGCCGAATGGCAGGAGGGTCACGGCCCGATGGATCCGACATCGCGGCGGATCCTGGCCGTCACGCGGCTGGAAGCGCTTGGTGGTCAGGTGCATGTCGCTGTGGCCGATGTCTGCAATATCGACGAAATGCGCGACGCGCTGGATGGGGCTGGGGCTGTTTTGGGCAAGCCCTATGGGCTGATCCATGCTGCGGGTCAGATCAACGATGCGCCATTGCTGGCCAAGACCACGGGCGATGTGGAAGATGTCTTCGCGCCCAAGCTGCACGGGTTGCAGGTGATCGACGCGCTTCTGCCCGATGGCGTGCTTGACGTGATGGTGCTCTTTGCCTCGACCTCGACCCTGACTGCGCCTGTGGGGCAGGTCGATTATGTGGCGGCCAATGAATATCTGAACGCTTTCGCCCGGTCGCGTGCCGGTGCGCGCACCAAGGTCGTGGCCCTGAACTGGGGCATCTGGGCCGAGGCCGGCATGGCCGCCGAGGCGATGGCCGAGCGGCTGGGCACCACACCACAAGCCCCGATGACGCC